>NZ_JBNAFN010000022.1:0-76370 GCF_049800695.1 Fluviibacterium sp. S390
AGTTATCGCGAGGAGGGCATAATGCGGAGGAGAATTTCGTAGCCCGTTTGATTTCAATGTGTTGGGTCGTGGCTGTGCCGTTCTTGCTGCGCATTATTTCAGGCTGGATGTTTCTTGGGTTGATCAATCAAACCAAGGAGGAATCGATGTCCCAATCGCCTTTCAAGGAAATTTCAGAACTTCGCGGCACGCTGCGCCGGCAGCGCTATAGTCCAACTGTCATTCACAATTATTGCCTCTACGCGGGTCAATTCCTCGCTTACCTGGAAGAGCATGCGATTGACCTGCACGACGTCACTCCGGAACTTGTCGCCGAATATCTGCGCTACGCGGTCCGGCAGTTTCAAATGGACCGCGGGCGCGCACCGGGGTCCAGCTGGGCATCGATACCGCGGTCGGGGATTTACGCTTTGCTGCGCTCCGCTCTGCCGAAATGGCCGCCGGCTCTGCCTGCTGCAAACGAAGCGGAGCGTCTCACCCGCGAGGTTTGCGACCAATATGAGCGATGGCTGCGACACGAACGCGGTTTGGCCGAGCCTTCGATCACGGCGCTGATGTGGGAGGCGCGCCACTTCTGCAAATGGCTCATCCAGCGATACAGAAAAGCCGATTTTGCCGATCTGAGCGTGCGCGACATCGATGCTTATATGGATATCAGGGCGCCGGGCCTGACACGCAAATCGCTCAAGGATGTCGCCGAACGGTTACGCGGCTTCCTGCGACATTTGCACCGGAGCAAGCTGCATGCGGACGATCTCTCGGGTCATGTGATTGCCCCGCTTCTCTACGCCCATGAGGGCATTCCGTCGATCCTGACCGTCAAACAGATCGCGGCGGTTCTTGAGCTTGCGGGGCAGGACAGCTCATCCTTGGGGTTGCGTGATCACGCGATCCTGCAGCTTCTTGCCAACTACGGCCTTCGGTCCGGCGAGGTCGGCCGCCTGCAGATCGAGGATATCAACTGGCGGGCGGATACTCTTCGGGTGCAACGCTCCAAGACCAATGCCACGGCTATGCTGCCCCTGATGGAACCCGTGGGGGAAGCGATCCTGCGTTACTTGCGGGACGGCCGTCCGGACGCGGATGTCCGCACCGTATTCCTGCGGAGCCGTGCACCCTATCAGTCGATGAAGGCGGGCGGCCTCTATGGTGTGGTCAAACGGCGCCTCGCTGCCGCCGGAATTGAGCTTGCTGGCAAGCGCGGGCCGCATATCTTTCGCCATGCCCGTGCGGTCAGCATGCTGAGGGCATCCACCCCGCGCAAGATCATTGGCGATGTACTTGGCCACCGATCCCCGGAATCGACAGCGCCCTATCTGAAGCTCGCCACCGAAGACTTGCGTTCGATTGCCATCAACCTTCCAGACCGGGAGGTGAGACAATGAGAGGTTGGCCCGAGGATGGCGATGAGATCATCGAGCACTACATCGCCCGGCTTCCATTGAACTGCGCGATAACGCCAATCTACTATCGGCAAGCGCTGAACAGCTTCCGGCAGGCGGTGTTGCGGTTTGGCGCAACCGGCCGGCAAGCACTTGAATACTGGTTGCGTGAGCGCGGTGAGGTTTGGGCCCGCTCAACGGTGCTGCACCGCGCCCGGATTGTTGCCCGCTTCCTCGATGCCCTGGCGCATGAAGGAAGGATTGGGAGCAATCCGATCTCCGACCTTCGCCGTGACTATAATGCCCACAGTGACACGGGCGTAATACGGGCTTTGATGGCCCCTGATCCCAATCAGGCACTCGAGGCGTTGCGGCAACCTCGACCGTTCGAAAGTTCATTGGGAGAGCTGATGCGCAACCATGTCGAGCGGATGCAGCGCCGAGGTTACCGGTATGAGGCGGCCGACGTCATTTGCCGCCGGTTCGACCGCTTTCTGCAGCAAAGGCCCGATCTTGATGGCAAGCCGTTGGAGACGCTGCTTGCGCAATATCGCCAGACAAAGTCCAATGTAAATCATCCTGTCGAATGCGAGAGACTGGCACGTATCCTGAACAAGGCACTGTGTCATGACGACCCAACTCGCCCCAAACGGCGACCGAATAACCGGCCCGAAAAACAAGTCGTGCGCAGCTGGCGGCGTCCCTATATCTACAGACCCGAGGACATCCAGCGGTTACTGGCAATTGCCCGGACCTACCCATCGCCGCGCGCGCCCTCGCGTCCGATCAACCTCTACACGATGTTGGTTCTGGCCTATTGCGCCGGGCTGCGAATCGGCGAGATCGCAAGGCTGACGCTTGGCGACATTGACATGCAGGCCGGAACAATCGCGATCCGGGAGACGAAGTTCTTCAAGTCCCGCATTCTGCCGCTGTCGGACAGCGCGATGGATGCTCTGTGCGTGCTTCTCGAAGCGCGGCAGAAGGCCAAGGTCTCTCGCAGCCCAGACGCCGGTTTGTTCTGGCACGATCAAAAGAACCGCTATTACTGTCGGGCAACTATCAGCACCCACCTTGTTGCCATTCTGCGCATGGCTGGTCTCAAACCGGCCACGGGCAAGACCGGGCCGCGCATCCATGACCTGCGACATACCTTTGTCGTTCACCGGATCCTCGAGTGGTACCGACAAGGTGTGAACCCGCAGGAAAAGCTGCCGTATCTTGCAACATATCTCGGCCACCGCGATATCAACTCCACGCTGGTCTACATCACGGTGACCCAGGAGCTGCTGTATGAAGCGAGTGAGCGGTTCCGGGCCTTCACCTCGCCCGGCAACGCTGAACCGGCGGAGGTGGCACCATGAAATCTGATCCGCTCCCCCAATTGCTGCGCATGTTCTTCACTGACTGGATGGTCCAGCAACGCAACGCCTCTGTGCATACCATCAAGTCGTATCGGGACACCTGGAGGCTCTTTCTGCAATTTGTCGCGGCCCGGCATGGCAAGCCGGTTGTTCGCCTAGCGCTGAGCGAATTGACCGCGGCGAAGGTCATCGCCTTCCTGCAACATCTTGAGGTCGAACGCGGTGACACAATCGGCACCCGGAACTGCCGCCTCGCCGCCCTGCGCAGCTTCTTCGGCTTTGTGGCAACGCGCGAACCGGAGTTCATGGCGCAATGCGCGGAGGTTCTGAACGTGCCGACGAAAAAGGCACCGATCCGCGCGCCAGATTACCTCGAACCCGAAGAAGTGCAGGCGATCCTGGCTCAACCCGACCGCTCCACGTTGATCGGCCAGAGGGACCATGTCTTGCTGTCGCTGCTCTACAATACCGGCGCGCGCATCCAGGAAGCGCTTGATCTTCGCCCCCAGGCGATCAGGTTCGATGCTCCGGCCTGCGTGCGATTGTACGGAAAAGGCCGGAAAGAACGGATCAGCCCGCTTTGGCCGGAAACGGTCGCCTTGCTGAGGTCGTTGCTTGAGCGAATACCGAGGCCGGCCGATGAACCTCTCTTCGTAAACCGCTACGGCAACCCTCTCAGCGCCTCGGGCGTTCGGTTCAAGCTGGCGGACTATGTCAGGGCGGCTGAAAAGACCGCGCCGACGCTGGCGAGAAAACATGTGACGCCGCATAGCTTCCGGCACGCGACGGCCGTACACTTGGTCGCCGCCGGCGTCGACGTCACGGTCATCCGAAGCTGGCTGGGTCATGTCAGCCTTGAGACCACCAACCACTATGCACAGGCCAACTTGGAGACCAAACGGAAAGCACTGGAGCGGGTCGAAAGACCAAAGACCGATAGTCCGCCATCATGGCGGCGCGACCAGGGCGTGCTCGACTGGTTGGATACGCTCTGACGCGCATCAAAAATTATGCGGAGGAAAGTGAACAGACCGCCAGGGAAACAAAGGCATTGGCGGACTTCCTCCGCATTATGCCGTCCTCGTGATAACTGCGCTAATGACGAGCTCGTCATTAGCGCAGCCAGTTGTAGAGGTAAGCGGCATTCATCTCGAGCGTATGCGACGTGAACCCAAGTTCCTGCCCCAAAAACACCGACGTGAGCTCGGCCACGATCTCTTCGCGGGCATAGGCCGTGTTGCCAAACTTCGAGAGGCCGTAGTCCCGGTTAAGCCGATGCGGGGCTTTCGTGGCATGGGCCAGCTCATGGGCCCAGACCCCGTAGAAATTGCGCGGGTCGTGGAACCGGGTGATCGACGGCATGTAGACCTTGTCCACGGGCGGTAGGTAGTAGGCTTCCGTGCCGGAAAAGACGGTCGTGATGTCGATGGCGTCGAAAAACGCCTGCATATGCGGAATGGGCTCGGACGGCGGATGCTCGGGTGCTGGCTCCGGATCGGGGAAGCAGCTGTCGGGCAAGCCATCGATCTGGCAGGCGTTGAACACGCGGTAGGATTTCTGGAAGCGAAAGACGCGGGCCTCCTCGGAGCGATCATCCCTCTCCCCGTGGTCGTCCTCGCCACCGGCGTCTTTCCAGCTTTGGCCGTAATAGACGACGACAGAGGACTTCTCGCCCTTGCGAACCTTTGCGTCCAAGGCATTGGCCTGCGGCAGCGTCATCCAGAAGGGAGAGCTGTGGCCCGCCATCACGGTCCGCATGGTCAGCAGGAAGTTGTTCACCCCCTGGTAGGGTTCACCGCCCACGCGCAGGGGGCGTGAGCTGCCGCCTGCGGTCCAGGGCTTGCGCCATGGCAGGACGCCGCTCTCGATGATGCGGATGATTTCGTTCGTGATGACCTCGGAGGCATCGAATTTGGGCGTTCGTGATCGGGCCATGGCTGGCCTCCTTTCGAGTGTTGGTGAGAGGGAATGGTGATCAGGCTGACTGACGGGGCCGTGGATTGTTGGTGATCCGCGCGCCGAGCTTTTCGACCATGTCGATGTAGGTGGTCAGCGAGACAGCCCGGCCAGGACCGCAAGGGTCAGGGTCGACCGATCCGTCTCGTGTCACACGAGGCAGGTTCGCGAAGGCGATGCCATCGGTGACGGGTCGGATATCGATGAACGGCGTGCCTCGTGCGACCGCTAGAGCGGCCAAGGGAAAGCGCTCGATCGGCGCGAAGGTCGACACGGTGGTCCAACCGAGATGGAGGAATGTCCCACCCTCCCCGCAGATCACATGCGCGTTAGGCAATGACGCCGCCTGCCTGAGATAGCCGAGATCGCGGAGAACGGCTTTCCGCTCGAGCTTCCGTGCCAGCCCTGTCTGACCGGCTCGGCGCAGCTCTCTATGCCGCCACCAAGAGGCAGCGGTCGCGCGCAACACGCGCAAGACACCTGTTTGCATGGGAATGCCCTTCATCCGGAAAAACAGACCGGAACCCGGCCCGGACCCATCTGAGGGACCCCAAAGGCCCTCATCCGTCAGTCACAAAACCCGAAGGACACTTTCACTTTCCAACCGCCAACTGGACCACGGAAACTGACAAGGGTCCGACACCACCGCGGTTCCCAAGAACTTCATGCAGTCAGTGCCGGTTGGGGTCCAAGATCGGCAAGGGATATCGGCAACCCCTGCTCGACCACAGCAGTCTTTGGCGTATTATCAATAACTTATCTGATGCTCTCGATCGGCAAGAAACGCGCCTACTGCGACTTTTCAGGCCCAAAAATCAGGATTTCCGGCGTTCAGAGCAATGCAGCGTTACGGATTAGCATGGGAAAAGAAGTCACATTACCTCCTGACAGCTTGAATTTCAGCAATATTGCCGCTATATACCGTCAATATCACTGTAGGAGCATAGATCATGCACATCACGAACTTTGCTGAAGCCGGGCAATTCGAACCGCGCAAGATCGCCGCGGTACTACGCACATCAGCAGAAGAGATCGCATTGACCGTCGGCTTGGGCAAGGACGCGCTGCAGAGGCGAGCCCGCATCGGTTCGGACAAGACGCAGCGCCGCCTGCGCGAATTGGTAGAGGTGCTGAACAAAGTCGAACCCCGCTTCGGCTCGGAATTGATGGCCTATGCATGGTACCGGTCAGAGCCCCTGCCCGGCTTTGATGGCCGAACAGCCATGCAGCTGGTTCAGGAAGGCAAAGCGCAGCAAGTTCTGGAATACATCGATGCGGTCGATGCGGGCGTCTTTGCCTGATGCCCCTGAAAGATGGACGCTACGCAGGGCCACTCTATCGCGCCCTGAACCCGGTCTATGCGCGTGAACCTCTGTCCGGACGAGGCGCCGAACTCTATGGAGGGCGCTTTAATGCCAAGGGCACCCCTGCCCTTTACACCTCGCTGGATCCCGCGACCGCTCTTAGAGAAGCCAACCAGGTAGGCAGCCTGCAACCCACGATCCTGGTGTCCTACAATGCCGACCTTGGGCCTATTTTCGATACCCGCGATCAGGACGGACTTGACCGGTATAACGCGACCGAGGCGATGCTTGCCGACCCTGCATGGCGCATGAAGATGCTCGATGGCCAACCTGTGCCGACACAGGATTTAGCACGCGCCCTCATAGCGGATCGGTTTGCGGGGCTTCTGATCCAGAGTTTTGCGAAGGGCGCGTCATCATCGGACTTGAACATCGTTTTGTGGGCCTGGACTGACAATACCGGTTCTTTGGAAGTGGTGGATGACGAAGAACGGCTGTCACGCATGTGAGTTGTGAGACTTGGTGCCAGATCTGTCCACCGCGGTGGACATCGGCCGGACGGAGGAACATGGAATGACCGCGCAGTATCGCCCTATTGGAATTTGGCTCGTTGGCTTTGATGCATGTGGAGAGACCACTCGTCATTGGACTAGTTGCCAGTCAGACGTCCACCGCGGTGGACACTAGGCGGTTTGCATAGCAGTTTTGGATAGACGCTTGATCAAAGCCATTGGATCAAACTGGTCTTGACGTTGGCCCAAGGTAATACTGTGAAAATACGCTCCAAAGTCCCTGATACGTTTTCCAAGTTGTAGCATGATGAAGATCGCGCATGATGCTTTCTGAGCTCCTACTGCATTCTTGGCTTTTTCGAATGTATCTGGGTGAATCCCCATCATGGGTGCAAGTGTTCGAGCATGGTTTTCAATTTCCAACCAGTTTCTAAGCCTCTCTGTGGAGAACGACGTCGCTTGATCGCAAACTGAGGTTAGCAAGTCTGGTTTCAGAGCTTCATTGCCTATGTTGCTATCTAAATCTTTTTTTTCTTCTTCAGACTTAGATTGGTGCCGGACAGTTTGTCCGTCATTGGCGGGCAATTCTACAGTTTCTGGTGGGTCATCTGGGGTATGCAAACTCTGGCATTCTCTGTCTGTGTCTGCGAGTAGCGCGTGGTATTCAGGGAGGCTCAGCTTCCTGCGTAGAGCTTTCCGTGCGTGGCTGATGAATGTGTTGCTGGGATCATGCTCTTCCAAATGGGCGAGCTTTGTTAGGATCTGTTTGCGGACAAATATCCGATCCCGCCGGTTGTTCTCCATCTCATGTGCGATGGCGATAAGCTCGCTCGCGCGTTGGAGGAGGGGGGTAAGAGACAGTCCATAACTGATGCATTCCCCGTTGGACGAGCGAACGCGGTAGCGCTTTTGATTTGAACTGTCATTGCGTTTGATGAACCCGAGTTCGACGAAGCGGTTGATGTGTCTGCGAAGTGTCCGTTCGTCGATTCCGCCGACGCGCTGGCAAATCGAGTCGTTGGACGCGAAAACCGTTTCACCATGGCCGGGCTTCAAGAAACTGAGCATGGCTTGAAGTGTTTGGATATGGCCAGGACGCAGACCGAATACGCTACGTGCATCTCTCAGTGCCCTGAAGATGGTCCAGATGTCGGTTTCAGCCGCAGAAATTGAGCCGCGTGATGCATCAGCACCAGCGGTTCTGATCGAAAGTTCTGTAAATGCCATGGTTTGTTCACGACGACCGTTCGGCCCACAAATTCCCAGTCTCTTCCCGAGATTTCGCTCAGAAAAAGGCAATAAAAATCGGTCCACCGAATCGGTGACTCTTGACCGGTTTGCTGGAGGTTGCTACATCATGAGTGCTAATCGAATGATGAGGGCTCTCCAGGGGAAACTTTGGGGGGCTCTTTTCTTTCTGGTCTTCGCTTTTCTCCTCTGCTCGCGTTACTCTGTGTGGCTCGGGGCTTAGGACCCAGAGCCGCTCTCATCCCGCCACTGTTCGAAGAGCTGCAAAAGCGTTGCCTCCGCGCGCTCTTCGAGCCATCGGCCGAATTCTGGGTTGTCCTTCTTGGCGATCTTGATGGCGATCGTTTTCTGATCGACTGTCAGCGTTCCCACAGAGCTACCGTCCCCATCTTTGACGACGGACGTTAGGCTGCGGTTGGCTTGCTTCTTGTCGCTACGCGCCTTGTTCGAGCAAGCCGAGTAGACTGCCTGAAACTTCTCCGCGCTTGGAGTGTCGTCGGGCAGGGCGGCAATCACCTCTTTGGCCGTGTTCACCAGATCTATCTTTTTCGAGAACGCGGCCAGGTCACCCCATTGCCGTCGTCCGATGCCATGCGCCGGCCCTATCAGCTGTACAAGCCCTTCTGGCAGTTGCTCTATGACGACGCGATGGTTGGACACGCCCTGCCGTGTCAAGCCGAGAGCATCCTGAATGACGTTTGGCTTGTAACCTGATTCCTGCATCTCTTTGATAAAAATAGATTTCTCAATGAAAGACGGGTCTAGTCGGAGGTTGTTCTCTTGGCCCTGTGCGATCAGAGATGCATCGTCATCCAAGGTCCGAACGATCGCTTTGACCGTTCCGCCGACCATGCGGATCGCTGCAAGCCTGCGTCGTCCGTAGATGATGCGGTATCTGTCCGGTTGCGCTGATGGACGGACCATAATTGGTACTTGTTGCCCATGCTTGCGAATGCTTTCGGCCAACCCATCAATGCTGGAATCCTCCAGCACCAACCGATCGCGCAGGCCATCCATATCAATCTGGTCGGGCTCGATGTCACGGATCGAATTCGCGGTAATCTCGCGCAAAGAGTCGCGCAATCCGCCAACAGAACCTGGCAGTTTTGCTGCCTTTGATGGGGTAGGGGAGGGGGCCGTGCTCTCCTTCTCTTCCTTTGGTGGCTGATTGAAGATGTTTCGGGCCATCAGCGACGCCCCCATGCCATTTGGATTGTCTGTTCCAACTCATCGCCAACGCCGTTCACGCTGGTCAGAGCGCGATCAATCGTTTTTCTGATGAATTGGCTCGGATCAACTTCGTAGACGGTTTGCTGGGTCATACCAGCGTCCGAGATTGCCGTAGATTTCAGCATTGGCTCAGTCATGACCTGTCCGGCCAAGATCGATCTCAGGTAGCCCGCCATCTGGGTCTGAGGCCCGTCCGACGGCTCGTATCTCGTGATCAAGAACTTTACGAAGTCCCAGGTAACGCGCCGGCCAATGGCTTCTTCCACGGCCTTGACCGTTTCCGAAGCAAGTTTCAGGAACTGGCTCATGGACGCGATGTCGAGCATGCCAGGTACCACGGTTACCAAAAGCCCCGTCGAGGCTGCCAACGCCGTAAGGGTCAAAAAACCAAGTTGAGGTGGGCAGTCGATCAGAACGATGTCGTAATTCGCCTCTACTTCCTCAAGCGCTAAGGCGAGACGCTCCGCAAATATGGGCTGCACCCGGCGGGCGAGGGCGTTTGCCGTCTCGGTTTCGTATTCCGAGAGCATTAGGCCCGCTGGGACCATATCGAGCTTATGGAAGTAGGTTTTTTGGATGACGGCTGAGAGCGGAACTTGTTCCTCATATCTCAGGGCATCATAAATTGTGCCGCCTTCGGCGAACTCGAGCTCGGGCCGAAAGCCGAAAAAGGTGGTCAGACTTGCCTGCGGATCGAGATCCAAGACCAACACTCGGTAGCCTCGCAAGGCATACCGTTGTGCAAGATGTATCGTTGCTGTCGTTTTTGACGATCCGCCTTTGAAATTGACGACAGACATCACCTGGAGACGATCGCCCTCACGTCGACCAGGGCGGTAACTTTCTGCGTTCTTTCCAGTGCGCCCCAGAATATCGCGCAACTCATCAATCTCTTGGGCTGTGTAGAACCGGTGTCCGCGGTTGTCTGTATGCACTTCCGGGAAGCTGCCGTCCTTGTGCCGGTTGCGCAGGTTAGATGTGCTCACGCGCAGGAGGCTGGCGACCTCGGTAGAACTGAAACGGCGCAGGGACTTTCGTTCTTCGGGCTCGAAAGCGATCTTCATCTGGCGATCCAAAGACTCAGCCAGATTGTCGGCAAATGCTCCGATGTCGGAAGACCCTATGCCTTGCGCGTATCCAACGTTACGATCATCCATATCCTGCCGCCCACTCTCGGCCTCTGTTGAGGCTCTTGGTCATTCTGACGGTGTACAGCGTATCTGACGCGTTTTTCCGTCAGAATGGGAATGCCACGATCCAGTGAGTCCGGCAAGAAGAATCTAGATGTAGTGTGAAAGTTATCCACAGCACCAATACGTTCAGGCGCATCAGGATAGCCGTAAACGTTTGATTTTATTGCATTAAGTCGACGTGATCGCGCTTCAAGCCACCAATCCGAATTGTTTGGATGGTTTCAGCTAAACCCATGCAACCAATGGCACAATTGAACGTCTGACGGTGTCTGGAGCAATAGTTTCTGTTGGATGAGCCCCTGCTAGTTACAGTCGGGAGTGAGCCGATTCTGATGAAATTAGACGAAGTCGCTCCGCTCGTTCGAGCAACATCTTGACCGACGACGGCTGCCAGCTCGTGCGACCTCGAGGGGTGCGCTCACGCATAGACTCAAGCCGGTCGCAGATTGCCTGAAGAGTGATGTCTGGGTCCGCGCCCTTGATGCCGGCGACGATTGCGGGCAGGCGATCGTTGGTTTCGCGGCGCCCGGCGCGGCCAAGCACTTCATTGGGCAGAAATCCGTCGCGCACATATGCCTTCACGGCACGGAGCAAGCGACTTTGTGTCCAGCGGCGATCGTGGGGCAGGGGGCCATTGATGATCCGCAGGACGTCCTCCCAAGCCATATCGGGGCGCAAACGGCGCACATGGGGCACCCAATCCTGCGCAGTTTCGTTCAAGCGCTCCATGAAACCGTCCTGTCGCGCCAGCCGCACTTTGCGCAGCGCGGCGGGGTCCTTGGCGCGAAGCCCAGGGTTGCCACCTACGCGCCCTTTGGCGCGTGCCGAGGCAAGGCCGGCCTTGGTACGCTCTCGGATCAGGGCACGTTCAAACTCGGCGGCAGCGCCCAGAACTTGCAGCGTGAATTTGCCCTGCGGGGATGAGGTGTCGATGGGGTCCTGCAGGGAGCGGAAGAAGGCGCCCTTGGCCTCCAGACGCTCAATCACCTCGAGAAGATGCGACAAGGACCGCGCAAGGCGGTCGATCCGCACGACGACCAGCGTGTCGCCGCTCTGGACGCGTTCGAGCACCCGCGCGAGCACAGGACGCGCGCGATTGCCGCCTGAGGCGTGCTCTTCGAAGATCTCGACGCAACCCGCAGAATGGAGGGCCTCAGACTGGGGCAGGGGGGTCTGATCCTCGGTTGATACGCGCGCATAGCCTATGAGGGGCATGAAATCGGGCCGTTTGCAATTTAAGGTATCGCTACTAAACGACGGATTGAAACGGAGTAGCTTCGTGCAAGCAGATATTGCTTCCACCTGTGAGTACTCGTCACACATTGCTTTCAGGGGTTGTTGATCCTATCACTGAGTGACGAAATTACGTCATCTGGGGTTTCATTTTGGCGAACAGGGCAACGATCAAGGATGTCGCTCGCGCGGCAGGTGTCAGCGTGACGACTGTCGACCGGGCAATTAACGGTCGCGCTACCGTTAGTTCGGATACGCTTAGAAAGATCGCTGAGGCAGCGCGCCGTGTTGGTTATCATGGAATAGCCGGTTTTCGGGATCGGCTGGATCAGACGCTTCCGGAAATAAAACTTGGCTTCGCGCTCCTGAAGCAGTCCCAGGAGTTCTATCGCAATTTTGCCCGCGAAATCGAGTTGGCGGTCGCAGCGCGGTCTGACATCCGTGGCGAAGCGATCGTTCAGTTCTCGTCGTCTCAATCACCTGCCGAATTTGCGGAAATTCTGACGGAGCTTGGCGAAAAGTGTGATGTGATCGCTGGCGCAGCGGTGAATGATCAGAAGCTTGATAGGATCGTTCAGGACCTGAAGGACAAGAACGTGCCGGTCTTCTCCCTCCTGAACGATTTCGCTCAGGGCATTCGCAAGAACTACGTCGGTCTGAACAACATGAAGGTTGGTCGACTCGCGGCTTGGTTGATAACGAAAACTGTCCACAATCCGGGAAAACTCGCAATTTTCGTCGGGGGAAACCGCTGGCACGGACACGATCTGCGCGAAGTCGGCTTTCGTTCCTTCGTGCGTGACGCGGCGTCAGGGTTCTCGGTTCTTGACACGCTTGTGAACCTCGAGACCCGGCAACTGACCTACGAGGCAACACTAGATCTTCTCGACCGTCATCCGGATTTGAAGGGCATCTATGTAGCTGGTGGTGGCATGGAAGGTGCGATTGCCGCACTGCGCGAGCGGCACGCCGAACCGCAGGTCGCACTTGTTGTTAACGAGTTGACGGCGGAGAGCCGTACTGCACTTGTCGATGGCTTTGCCATCATGGCTATCGCAACGCCTCTACCTGAGCTTTGCAAGAACCTCGTCGAGATGATGATTGATGCCAGAGGCCAGGCCGATGACGGTGTATCAGGACAGTTCTTTCTCGAACCACGTCTATATCTTCCGGAAATTGTTTGATGACGTAAAAACGTCATGGCGCGCAATAAAAATGCGTCATTAATGACGTTAAATACCGCTCCCTTGATTGACTGAATCCGCAAGTCGGCGCAATCGTCATGAACAGCGCCGGATGGAGGATTCGGCAGGGGAGGGAAAATGCAGACAGCTTTGAACCACATGACCGTACCCAACCTCGGCTATGTGTCATTTCTTGATCTGGCCAAGAAGCTTGGCTGTGTTGGCGTCGAAGTCCGCAATGACATACCCCGCCCTCTGTTCGATAATCTGGATCCGGTAGAAGCGGGACGCATTGCGCAAGACAAGGGTCTGCGCCTCGTTGGACTGAGCCAAGTCTATCCGTTCAACGATTGGACTTCGGCGCGCGAGGACGCTGTCAAGGCGCTCATCGCAACGGCCAAGGCCTCTGGCGCAGAAACAATTAGTCTAATCCCGCGGAACGACGGCACCGCACTCGGAAACGGTGAGCGGCAAGCGAACCTTCGGGTCGCGCTTAAAGGCGTGCTGCCTTTGTTGCAGGACGCCGAGATGACAGCTCTTGTTGAACCTCTCGGCTTCCTGCGCTCGTCGCTACGCTCGAAGACAGAACTGGTCGAGACGATCACCTCGATCGGGGGGCAAGATCATTTCAAGATCGTCCATGACACCTTCCATCACACGTTGGCTGACGGTGGTCCGATTTATCCGGAGATGACAGGAATCGTGCATATCTCGGCTGTAGTAGATCAGAATCTTACCTTGGCACAGATGGAAGACGAGCATCGCGTGCTGGTCGACGCACGCGACCGCCTTGGCAATGTGGAGCAAATCGCGGCTCTGATCGCGGCCGGCTACGATGGTCCGATCTCATATGAATGTTTTTCACCTGAAACACATGCGATTGACGATCCCTACACAGAGATCAAGCGCTCGTTTGACTTTATTTCCTCTCAGCTTCAGGCGCACGCCGCCTGAGGGGAGGAGCAACCGCCCCATGACGGGGCCTCCGGCAAGGGAATTGGTGCGCCGGACACCTACAAAGGGAGGAACCCAATGAAAAAGACCCTTATGGCAAGTGCCGCCGCCATCATGATGACCACTAGCGCCTGGGCTCAGGACGTCGGCGTGTCTATGGCGCTCTTCGACGACAACTTTCTGACCGTTCTACGGAACGGAATTCAGGAGATGGCTGATGGCATGGATGGCGTTGATGTTCAGATTGAGGACGCACAGAACGACGTTGCGCGTCAGCTCGACCAGATCAACAACTTTATCGCTTCCGGCGTCGATGCGATCATCGTAAACCCGGTTGACACCTCGGCGACCGAGGCGATGACGCAAGCAGCCGCAGCAGCTGGCGTGCCACTCGTCTATGTGAACCGCCAGCCAATCAACGTCGACACACTGCCCGACAACCAGGCCTTTGTGGCATCGAACGAGATCGAATCCGGCACGCTGGAAACCTTCGAGATTTGCAAGATTCTGCGAGGCCAAGGCAAAGGTGACGGCGCACGCGCCTATCTGATGATGGGCGAACTGTCGAACCAGGCGGCTGTCCAGCGTACGAAGGACGTCGATGATGTCATCGGCATGGACATGTGCAACTTCATCGAGATCATTGATCGTCAGACCGCAAACTGGTCGCGTGAACAAGCTACGAACCTGATGACCAACTGGCTGTCCTCAGGTGAAGAGTTCGACGCTGTCATCGCCAACAACGACGAGATGGCAATTGGTGCGATCCAGGCCATGAAGGCTGCCGGTCTCGATATGGACGTCATCGTCGTGGGTGGCGTTGATGCAACCCAGGATGCTCTCGCCGCCATGCAGGCGGGCGATCTTGACGTCACGGTCTTCCAGAATGCGGCCGGGCAGGGCTCCGGCGCGCTCAATGCTGCTATCGCCCTGGCAAACGGCGAAGAGGTTGCTCAGAAGGTCTACATTCCTTTCGAGCTCGTCACTCCGGCCAACATCGACGACTACCTTTCGCAGAACTGATCTTCACAAGGTCTGAACAAAGGGGAGCGGCGTTTTCTGGCGCCGTTCCCACGAAAAAATCGGGGCCCTTTCGTGGGAGGAGACGGGAATGGCGGACCAAACATCACACGGGATTGGCGGGCTGATCTTCGACAAGAAGAAGAGGGCCTGGCCGAATGAATTCAACGTCTTCCTGGCGCTTGTGCTGATCATTGTGCTGTTCGAGGCGCTTGGCCAGATCCTGCCTTACATGAACAACCAGAGCATGCTCTTCGATTTCAACGAAGCGCGCGACGGGACCATTCTCAATATGGCCCGGATCAAGATCATCATCCTGCAGGTCGCGATTATCGGAATCATCTCTCTCGGCGTGACGCAGGTCATCATCTCCGGCGGGATCGACCTGTCGTCGGGTCCCCTGGTCGGTGCGGCAGCGATGATCGTGATGTCATTCGCACAGACCGAACTGGTTAACGGCAACCCGAACCCAAAGGCGGTCTTTGGCGACTGGGCTTTTGATCTGCCCGTCATTGCCCCGCTGATCGTAGGGTTGTTGTTCGGCGCGCTGATCGGATCGATCAACGGGTTTTTCATCGCTTTCGCGAAGATCCCACCATTCATCGCGACGCTGGGCATGTTCCTCATCTGCCGCGGCATTTCGCAGTGGTGGACCAAAGGTCAGCCTGTGTCTTTCCCGACTGATCAATATGCATGGATAGGCTCGGGAATGATGCCAGTGGTCTGGTTCATCGGCTTGGCGATCCTGCTGCATCTCATCATGCGGTATACGGTTTATGGCAAGCATACCTACGCCATCGGCTCAAACGAAGAAGCCGCTCGGATGTCCGGGATCAATGTGCGCCGCCACAAAATCATGGTTTATATGATCGCCTCTATGCTGGCAGCATTTGCCGCCATCGTATTGAGTTCGAAGAACCTTACGGCGCAGGCCGGTATGGGCCAGTTTTACGAACTCTACGCAATCGCCATGGCGGTGATCGGCGGCGTCAGCCTGACCGGTGGCCGTGGTTCGATCATTGGGACCGTTCTCGGCGCCATGGTTTTCGGCGTGATCCAGTCCGGCTTCACCTACATCAAACTCGACGCCTTCTATCAGTTGATGGCGATGGGGGCGATCATCATCGGCGCCGTGGTCCTTGACCAGTACCGGCAACAGCGCGCGGCCGCCAAGGCCTGAGGGAGGAGAACATCATGGCAAGCGATTTGCAGACCAATATCTCCGGGGAAGAGGCACCGCATTCCTCAGCCCCTTTGGGCGAAATCATACTCGAAACAAAGGATTTGACCAAACACTACGGCGGCGTGCATGCGCTGGAGGGTGCCAACTTCACGCTTCGCAAAGGTGAGCACGTGGCGATTATGGGCGACAACGGCGCCGGAAAATCGACCTTTGTGCGCCAAATTACGGGGGTGGAGGAACGGACCCGCGGCGAGATCATCTTCGACGGTCAACCGGTGCATTTCGCTGGCCCACTCGAAGCTCGCAACGCCGGAATCGAGACGGTCTTTCAGACCTTGGCGCTGGCCGATCAGCTTGATGTTCCAGACAACCTCTTCCTGGGACGCGAGATCATCAAGTGGAAGCTCGGGCCTTTCTCGATCCTTGACTACAAAGCGATGCGCCAGCGTACGCTCGATGCGTTGGAAAAAACCGGGGTCAAGATTCCCAATATTCGGGGCTCGATCGAGCGGATGTCAGGCGGCCAGCGGCAATGTGTAGCGATCGCACGGACCGCGACCTTCCATTCGAAACTGACGATCATGGACGAACCGACCGCAGCGCTTGGCGTTCAGGAGACGGCACAGGTCGAAAACATCATCCGTACGCTAAAGGAAGCAGGCGAACCGCTGATCCTCGTCAGCCACAACATGCGCCAAGTCATGGACCTTGTGGACCGCATCGTGGTTTTTCGGCGTGGCCGAATTTGCGCCGACCTCAAGAAGGAGGAAACCAACGGCGAAGACGTTGTCGCGTATATCACAGGTGCCAAGACGCAGGTCGGCTACGAAGACGCAGCCTGAAATCAAAGCAGGCAGCCAGTTGAGAGTGCATTTGAGATGCGGGACAGCTTTCTTGGTGAGTAAAATATGAAACTCGGTCTAGTAGGTTTCGGCTTTGGCGGTCGTCGCTTTCACGCGCCTTTCATCAAGGCCGCCAACGGCGTTGATTTGGCCGGTGTCGTCGCCCGTTCGCCTGAAACGGTTGCCAACGTCCGGGCCGACTTTCCCGGTGTTCCCGTGTTCGCTAGCCTTTCGGACATGATCGCTGCGGAAGTCGTCGATGCAGTTACAATCACGACACCTCCCACAACGCGGGTTTCGCTGGTCCTCGAGGCGATCAGGGCGGGTCTGCATGTCGTCGCAGACAAGCCTTTCGCCTTTCACGCTGCCGATGCCGAAAGGATGATTCGCGCAGCAGAGGAACAGGGCGTTGTCATCAGCGCGTTTCAAAACCGCCGCTGGGATTCCGATCTGCGCACGCTTGCCGCATTGGTCCAGAACGGCGATCTGGGTCGGGTGCAGCGGGTTCACAATCGGATGGATTTCCCTTCACTCGACGGTTTGCTGCCGGGTCCTGAAGGCGGTCTTCTCGGGGATCTCGGAAGTCACATCGTTGACCAGATGTTGTGGCTCTTGGGACCGGCGACCTCGGTCTTCGCGCAAACCGTACAGGGCGACGTTCCGGGCGGCAGAACCGATGTCGGTTTCGTGGTCAACTTGCTTCATGCGAGCGGTGCCAGCAGTCACATCGAAGCCAGCAAGGCAAACCATTTGCACGCGCGTGAACTCCGCGCTTATGGAGAGTCTGGCGCTTTCGTCGTGAACGGTGGCGATGCACAGGTCGCTGCGGTCCTGAGCGGCGACCTGCCCGTTGGGGGCCGCCCCGACTGGGGAGCCGAGACCGAAGACTCGTGGGGGACGCTCTACACGGATGGCTCGGCGCGCCGTGTGCCGTCTGTTCCGTCACGATACACAGACTTTTATGAAGCATTCGCAAGCGCTGTGAGCCACGGCGGAACACCACCAGTCCTTCCATCAGATACAATCCACACGGTAGCAGTTCTGGAAGCCGCCCGGGTCAGTGCGACCACGGGCCAAATCGTTGAAATCAAAAGGCCGGTTCGCCCAGCTGCGGTGACTGCTTGCCAAGGAGACAATAAATGACCCTTCGTATCGCAATTCTGGGGGCCGGTCGCATCGGCCAAGTACACGCGCGGGCCGTGTCGTCGACACAGAACGCGCAGTTGATCGCAATTTCCGATCCCATGGCCGAGACCGCAAAACAATTGTCCGATGCCTATGGCTGCGACATCCGATCAATCGACAAGATCGCAGCCAGCGACGATGTGGATGCGGTCCTGATCTGCACGCCGACCAACACGCATGCCGATCTTATTGAGCAATTCGCGAAAGCCGGTAAGGCGGTCTTCTGCGAGAAGCCCGTCGATCTGAGTCTCGACCGCGTGAGGGATTGCCTTGAGACCCTCAAGGCAGAGAATGCGACCCTGATGGTGGGTTTCCAGCGCCGTTTCGACCCCGACTTCATGGCGTTGAAACAGGCCATTGACGACGGCCGCATCGGCGATGTTGAAATGATCACCCTGACAAGCCGCGACCCAGGTCCGCCTCCATACGACTACATCAAGGTCTCCGGCGGCATCTTCCGCGACATGACCATTCACGATTTCGACGTCGCGCGCTGGCTGTTGGGCGAGGAGGTCGAGTCTGTGCAGGCCGCGGCATCGGTCCTGACCGATAAGAAAATCGGCGAGCTCGGCGATTACGACAGCGTCAACGTCATCCTCACAACTGCAAGCGGCAAACAGTGTACCATCACCAATACGCGCCGTGCGACTTATGGTTATGACCAACGCATTGAAGTCCTAGGATCGAAAGGCTCTGTCTCTGCGGAAAACCACCGCGAGGCAAATATCGAGATTGCCGATGGCACGGGCTATGTCCGGCCCCCGCTTCTTAACTTTTTCATGTCGCGATACGTGAACGCCTACGCCAACGAAATCGCTTCTTTCGTCGACGCGGTGACGAACGGGGGGGTGACCCCGACCACCGGCCACGACGGCATGATGGCATTGGCCCTGGCCGATGCATCGCTGAAATCCGTAGCCGAAGGACGTGTCGTCAAGATTTCGGAGGTCTTGAGATCCGCATGACCAGTTTTGCTCTCCGTGTTCAATGTAAATCCCGCCGCGGAATCGTTTCGGCGATCTCGACATTTCTGGCGGAGCAGGGATGCAACATTACCGACAGCGCGCAATTCGATGATGCCGAAACGGGATCGTTTTTCATGCGCGTCAGCTTCCAGTCGGAAGAGGGCAGGGGACTCGATGACCTCTCCGGGGCTTTCGCGCACGTTCGCGAAAGCTTTGGCATGGATGCCGAGTTCTTTGACGAAGCGACGAAGCGCAAGGTCGTCATCATGGTGTCTCGTTTCGGTCATTGCCTGAACGATTTGCTGTACCGCTGGCGTATCGGGGCGTTGCCTATCGACATCGTGGGAGTGATCTCGAACCACATGGACTATCAAAAGGTCGTGGTGAACCACGATATCCCGTTCCACTGCATCAAGGTTACCAAAGAGAACAAACCGGAAGCCGAAGCGCGGATCATGCAGGTTGTCGAAGACATCGGCGCGGAACTGATCGTGCTCGCCCGCTATATGCAGATTCTGTCCAACGCCATGTGTGAAAAGATGTCCGGGCGGATCATCAACATCCACCACTCGTTCTTGCCGTCGTTCAAGGGGGCCAATCCCTACAAGCAAGCTTTCGAAAAGGGTGTGAAACTGATTGGTGCGACGTCGCACTACGTCACCGCCGATCTCGAC
Source organism: Fluviibacterium sp. S390 (assembly GCF_049800695.1). Classification (NCBI taxonomy): domain Bacteria; kingdom Pseudomonadati; phylum Pseudomonadota; class Alphaproteobacteria; order Rhodobacterales; family Paracoccaceae; genus Meridianimarinicoccus; species Fluviibacterium sp. S390. The sequence goes on from NZ_JBNAFN010000022.1 coordinate 19,430, forward strand.
GAAGGTCCGATCATCGAACAGGACACGATCCGCGTCACCCACGCGCAGTCGCCAGAGGACTACGTTTCGCTGGGGCGAGACGTTGAAGCTCAGGTCTTTGCGCGGGCGATCCATGCCCATGTGAATGGTAGGGTCTTCCTGAATGGAAACAAGACGGTGGTCTTTCCGCCATCGCCGGGCTCCTACGCCTCGGAACGTATGGGATAGGATTCAGACATGTCCAAGACACTTGATCTCATCACAATCGGCCGATCCTCGGTTGACCTTTATGGCGCACAGATCGGCGGGCGGTTGGAGGATATGGGCTCTTTCGATAAGTATATCGGCGGCTCGCCCACGAACATCGCCTGCGGGACGGCGCGGCTGGGTCTGAAGTCAGCGGTGATCACGGGTGTGGGTGACGAACACATGGGGCGTTTCATCACCGAGCAGTTGCAGCGTGAGGGCGTGGACACCAATGGCGTGAAAGTTGACCCCGAGCGGCTGACGGCACTCGTTCTGCTGGGCATCCGGGATCAGGAGCAGTTTCCGCTGATCTTCTACCGCGAGAACTGTGCGGATATGGGTCTGACCGCCGATGACATTGACGCGAACTTCATCAAGAGCGCCCGCGCCATTGTGGCGACCGGCACGCATCTGAGCCACCCCCAGGTGGAGGCGGCGACGCTGAAGGCGCTGGAGATTGCGCGGGCAAATGGCCAGCAGACCGCGCTCGACATTGACTACCGCCCAAACCTCTGGGGCGTCGCGGGGCATGGCGATGGCGAAAGCCGCTTTGTCGAAAGTGCAGCCGTGACCGAGAAACTGCAATCCACCCTGCACCTGTTCGACCTGATCGTCGGCACAGAAGAAGAGTTTCACATCGCCGGCGGGTCGACCGACACGATTGAAGCCCTGCGCGCAGTGCGGGCGGTGTCCGGCGCGTCGCTGGTGTGCAAGCGGGGCGCGGCGGGCGCTGTGGCGTTTACGGGCGATGTGCCCGACAGCCTTGACGATGGCGAAGCCGGGCCAGGGTTTCCGATCGAGGTCTTCAATGTGCTGGGCGCGGGCGACGGGTTCATGTCCGGTCTGCTGAAGGGCTGGCTCGATGGTGAGGATTGGCCGACCGCGCTGAAATATGCCAACGCCTGCGGGGCCTTCGCGGTCAGCCGTCACGGCTGCACGCCGGCCTATCCAAGCTGGGAAGAGCTGCAGTTCTTCTTTGAGCGCGGGATCAAACGGCCTGATCTGCGCAACGATGCGGAGCTGGAGCAGGTGCATTGGGCGACCAACCGTGCGGGCGACTGGTCTTCGGTCAAGACCTTCGCCTTCGACCATCGGCTGCAACTCGAAGAGATGGACGGCTATACGAGGGACAAGGGCGCGGCGTTCAAGGAGCTTTGCCTCGATGCGGCGTTGAAGGTGCAGAACGGGCAGGCGGGCTTCGGCATCCTATGTGACAACCGGATCGGGCGGTCAGCACTACATCGCGCCACCGGCTCTGGCCTATGGATCGGTCGCCCGACCGAGTTGCCCGGATCACGGCCAATCGAGTTCGAACCCGAGTTGGGCGACGACCTCGGCCGCCTTCGCGAATGGGCGCGGGAGAACGTGGTCAAGCTGCTGGTCTTCTGCCATCCCGATGATGACGACAAGACTGCGAAGATGCAGGTGGCGCGCGTGAAGCGGTTATTCACGGCGGCGCGGCGCAACGGCTTGGAATTCCTGCTGGAGATCATCCCTTCAAAAGTCGGTCCGATCGATGACACGACCTCAGCCACCCTGATTCAAACCTTCTACGACGCAGGCATTTATCCCGACTGGTGGAAGCTGGAGCCGTTCAAGACTGATGCTGCATGGGCCAATGCCGTCGCGGCCATCGAGCGGAATGACCCAAGGACACGTGGGATCGTCGTCCTGGGTCTCGACGCACCAGAAGCAGAGCTTGCCACCAGCTTCGCGCTGGCTGCCAAACAGCCTTTGGTCAAAGGTTTCGCAGTTGGCCGCACGATCTTCGGCAATGCTGCCCGCGCTTGGCTGAAAGGCGAAATGACCAACGATGAGGCCATCACGGAAATGGCAGACAATTACGCCCGCTTGTGCGGCATATGGGATAAGGCACGCAGCCATTTCACGAAGGACGCGGCATGACAGATACAATCCGACTGACAGCGGCTCAGGCCCTGGTGCGTTACCTGACCGCGCAACTTACTGAAAATGACGAGCCGTTTATCGCCGGATGCTGGGCGATCTTCGGACATGGCAATGTGGCGGGGTTGGGTGAAGCACTTTATGCCTCACGCGATGCCTTGCCGACCTACCGGGGGCACAACGAACAGACGATGTGCCATGCCGCGATCGCCTATTCCAAGCAACTGCGCCGAAAACGGGCGATGGCTGTCACCTCGTCGATTGGGCCGGGGGCGGCGAACATGGTTACGGCGGCGGCGCTTGCCCATGTTAATCGGTTGCCGCTGCTGCTTTTACCAGGCGATGTTTTTGCCAATCGTGGTCCCGACCCGGTGCTGCAACAGGTTGAAAATTTTGGCGATGGCACCGTCAGCGTGAACGATACCTTCAAGCCTGTAACAAGGTACTTTGACAGGATAAGCCGGCCCGAACATCTATTGACGGCCCTGCCGCGTGCCTTCCGGGTGATGACGGACCCCGCAGAATGCGGGCCGGTCTGCCTATCGTTTTGTCAGGATGTGCAGGCCGAAGCCTTCGACTATCCCGTTAGCTTCTTCGAACCGAAGGTCTGGACCATTCGCCGCCCGCATCCCGATCCGCACGAAGTGGAAAAGGTGGCCGGGATCATCAGCGCGGGGAAAAAGCCCGTAATCGTGGCAGGTGGCGGCGTGCACTACGCGGACGCGCACGATGCTTTGAAGGTTTTTGCTGAGAAGCACGGCATTCCAATAGTCGAGACGCAGGCGGGTAAATCGGCTCTGCCCTGGGACCATCCGCTCAATCTTGGCCCCATCGGCGTGACAGGTGCCGCAAGTGCAAACACGCGTTGTGCCGAAGCGGACGTGGTGATCGGTGTCGGCACGCGGTTTCAGGATTTCACAACCGGGTCCTGGGGCTTGTTCGCAAATCCGGGCCGTCAACTCATCAGCCTAAACGTCGCCGCCTATGATGCGATGAAGCACGGGGCCAAACCGGTCTGCGCCGATGCCAAGGTCGGGTTGGAAGCGATCGGGGCGGCGCTTGGTGACTACAAGGTAGAGACACCATCGGCGTCTCTCAAAGCCGACTGGTTTGCCAGTGTCGATCCCCTGACGGATGCCCCGAATGACACCAACGCCCTTGCCACCGACATGCAGGTGATCGGTGCCGTGCAGCGCGCCGCGAACGAAAACACTGTGGCAATGTGCGCCGCTGGCACAATGCCAGGCGAGCTGCACAAGCTCTGGAAGGCGGGGCAGCCCGGATCTTATCACATGGAATACGGCTTCTCCTGCATGGGTTATGAAATCGCGGGCGCCATGGGCATAAAGATGGCCGAGCCTGAGCGTGATGTCATCTGCTTCACGGGAGACGGCACCTATATGATGGCCAACTCCGAGATGGCTACCGCCGCCATGATGGGCATTTCCTTCACCGTCGTGGTCACCGACAACCGCGGTTATGGCTGCATCAACCGGCTGCAGATGGGCTGCGGTGGCGCGGAGTTCAACAATCTGCTGGACCATGCGATCGGTGGCGAAAACTCCAACATCGACTTCGCCAAACATGCGGAGGCGATGGGCGCGACCTCGGTCAAGGTCGGGTCAATTGCCGAACTGGAAGAGGCGCTGGCCAAACGGGACAGCATCAAGGGCCCCTACGTGGTCGTCATCGACACCGACCCCTATCCATCCACCGAACCCGGTGGCACCTGGTGGGACGTTGGCGTGCCGGAAGTCTCGGACCGCGCCGAAGTGAACGCCGCCCGTGATAAATACATCGAAAACAAGAAAGCCCAGCGAGCAGACTGATGAGTGTGAAGATCGGCATATCCCTGATTGCCTGGCAGAATGACGATCTGCCGGAACTGACGAAGGATTACACCACCGAAGGTGCTATGGAAGATGCCGCGAAGATCGGCTACGCGGGCGTCGAGCGCGGACGCCGGATGCCTGCGGACACCGAAGGGCTGCGCGCCTATCTCGACCGCTACGGTGTCGCGCTGTGTGGCGGTTGGTGTTCGGGCAATCTGATGGTGAATGATCTGGCCGACGAACAGGCCGCGATCCGCGAACAGGTCGATCAGTTCGCCGCGTTGAACGCCCCCTGCATCGTCTATGCCGAATGCTCCAACACCATTCAGGGCAATATCGGCCAACCGATCAGCCAGCGCCCAAAGCTGAGCCGAGATGAGGTCATGGCCTATGGCACAAGGCTCTCGGAACTGGCAAAATGGTCGAAGGATCAAGGTGTTGTGCTTAGCTACCACCACCACATGGGCGCCATGGTGCAGGATGCCGAAGACATCGACTGGCTGATGGAAGGCTCCACCGAGGACCTGACGCTGCTTTATGACACGGGCCACCTGCACTTCGCGGGGGCGGATCCTGTCGCCGTCCTCGACAAATGGGGCCACCGCGTCCACCACGTCCACTTCAAGGACGTGCGCCAGCCCGTGCTCGATTGGGTGCGCACGGAAGACAAGAGCTTCCTCGACGGTGTCGCGGCGGGCGTCTATTCGGTACCCGGCGATCGCGACGGGTGCATCGACTTTCAGGCCATCACGGACAAGCTGAAGGCACAGGATTACAATGGCTGGATCGTCGTCGAAGCCGAGCAGGACCCGGCAAAAGCGCCGCCATATGACTATTCCAAACTGGGCTATGATCATATCACCGACATCTGCGGTCAGTCGGGCCTCACGATCATCAGGTAGTGGCAGGTCAACTGATGGATAGCGGGTACTACCTGATCGACAGCGGCGATATCGAGACGCTTGAGACATTGATCCTTCAGCGTCTCGCAGCCTCAGATGTGCCCTTTGCCAGCGCGGTCGAAAAGAACGTGCCGATTTACGATGTGCCCGCGCTCGACCTCTCTAATCCCGACCTTCTGGCCGAATGGGGAAGTGTGCTGCGCGGCGGGGCGGGGGTGATCTGCCTCAAACGCGCCTATGCGGATACGGGTACAATTGATCGCGCGACAGATGTGTTTTGCAAGATCATTGAGGAAGAGCGCGCAAAGGGCACAAGCAAGGGAGATCACTTCGCGGCCTCCGGTGCAAATGATCGCATCTGGAACGCGCTGCAGAAACATTGCCTGCGCGACCCCGAAGGCTTTGCCGCTTATTACGCTAACGCGGCAATCGCGGCCGCCTCCACGGCGTGGCTTGGGCCGCATTACCAGATGACGGCTCAGGTCAATCAAGTGCGCCCCGGTGGCAAGGCGCAGCGCGCGCATCGCGACTATCACTTAGGGTTTCAAGCCGCCGAAACTGCCGCCAGCTATCCCGTACATGTCCATGATATGACCGCCGCGCTGACCCTTCAGGGCGCGGTTGCACATTGCGATATGCCATTGGTCAGCGGTCCGACGAAGCTTTTGCCGTTTTCGCAACGCTACGCGCCTGGCTACATCGCGTTTCACCAGACAGGCCACAGCGAATTTTTCGAAAATCACTATATCCAGCTGCCACTCAACAAAGGCGACGCAGTCTTCTTCAATCCCGCACTGTTTCACGCCGCGGGCGAAAACCGCAGCAGCGACATTGACCGGATGGCGAACCTGTTGCAGGTCTCATCGCCCTTCGGCCGCGCGATGGAGGCAATTGATCGCGACAAAATGTGCCGCGCCGTCTATCCCGTGCTCGGGGCGCTTGGTCAGTCCGAAGCGCACGCCGTCATTGCGGCGACGGCTGAAGGCTATGCATTCCCCACGAACCTCGACACTGATCCACCGCTCGATGGCAACGCTCCAGAAACCCAAGCCGACATCTTGCGCCGCGGTTACGCGCGCGGCTGGGACGATGCTGCGCTGCACCGCGCCCTTGATGCACTGTCCGCACGACGCAAAGCCTAAAGGAGGCAGCACTCATGCCCGATCTTCTTCGCAAACCCTTTGGAACTCGGGGCGAGGTGCACCGCATCACCCCGGAAAGCGCGGGCTGGCGCTACGTGGGCTTTTCCTTATACCATCTAAAGGCGGGGGATACTGCAGCGGAGGCAACAGGCCATCGCGAGGTCATTCTTGTCATTGTGGAAGGCAAGGCCGCGATTACTGGGGCCGGGAAGAACTGGGGGGTTCTTGGCGACCGGATGAATGTGTTTGAAAAAACACCGCCCCATTGCCTTTACCTACCGAACGGCACTGAATGGAAGGCCACGGCTGAAACCGATTGCATTATCGCTGTTTGTTCAGCCCCGGGTCAGGGCGGTCACGAAGCTCGGCGGATTGGGCCTGATGGGATCACTTTGACTGAGCGTGGTAAGGGCACAAACACCCGCCACATCAACAACATCGCGATGGAGAACGAGGACTACGCCGACAGCCTGTTGGTGACCGAGGTCTTCACACCCGCGGGCCACTGGTCCAGTTACCCAAGCCATCGACACGACGAAGATGACTTCCCGCGCATCACCTACCTGGAAGAGACTTACTACCACCGGCTGAACCCAGTCTCTGGATTTGGCATTCAGCGGGTTTATACAGACGATGGACTGCTCGATGAAACGATGGCTGTCTCCGACGGAGACGTCGTTTTGGTGCCGCGCGGCCACCACCCCTGTGGTGCGCCATACGGGTTCGAGATGTACTACCTCAACGTAATGGCTGGCCCCTTGCGCAAATGGCGCTTCGTTCCTGCACCTGAGGTCGAGTGGATCATGGAGCGGGACGCCTGATCCTTATAGCGATTCCGGTACGAAGAGCTGCGGTAGAAGGTAGTGCTGACCTGAGTTCTCGGACATGCCGCCTTGCGCCGCTTTGATCATCAAATCGACGAGCTCACGACAAAGCTGATCGAGCGGTGTAGCGATCACCAAGCTTACGTAGCGTTTGGACAAGGCGTCTCGGCTCTCATTTGTCAGCTCGTTCACAATCAACGCGACCTTACCGGCTGGTCTGGATTCTCTGAGGGCCTCGATCGCACCTTCCATCCCGCCGCCTGCCACGTAAATGCCTCGGAGATCGGAATGCCGATCGAGAAGATCAAGCGTTGCCTCGTAAGTGACTTGCCGCGTCTCTAGGTTTACGATGGCATCCAGAAGTTCGAGCTGCGACGCATGGTCCCTGAGGTAACTCCTAAGGCCCGTCTCGCGCAGGATATGCCCATGCCACCGGTTCCCGCCAATAAAGACGGCCACCTTGCCAGGTTCACGGATCTGCGTGGCAATCATCCACCCTGCGATCCGTCCGACCTTGACGTTGTCGAGGCCGATATAGCTCTGCTGAACGCCTGATGCGGCATCATTGAGAAGCGAAAACACCGGTTTGGCATGATCCTGCAGAGTGCGGATTGTGTCAGTCAAAGTCGGGTGATTAATGGCTGAGGTCGCGAGAACGTCTGCTGTCTTGGCAATCTGCGTTAGTTCGGACGCAAAGTCAGACGGGGCCTGAGACGTCGCGAAACGCACATCGCAACGTCCACGTATGTCTGCGCGCTCTTCTACGGCAGCTTCAAGGGCTCGCGCGAAATTTCGATAAAACTCCTGGCTCGGCTTATGGAGAACAAAGCCAAATCGGATGATCGGTCGCGTGGCGTCCAGTCTGATGGCTTCCAGTTTTCCAGTCGGATAGCCGATGCGTTCGGCGGCGCCGAGCACGCGCTCAATCGCTGCTTCACTTACATTGGGGCGCTCATTCAGGACCCGGTCCACCGTGGCGACGCCGACGCCCGCGGCCTCGGCCAGGTCTTTCAAAGTGGGACGTCGAGACTTCATGGCTACTGAGGTAATTGCATCAATACTGAGATCATCCTGATGTTATTTGGTGTGATTTACAAGCCCGGGTATGGCAGGAATCAGATGGTCAAGGGTATCTACTGGCGAAGCTGTCTCGGGAGGAAATCATGACGAAGCGCGACTATTCCCTGCTTGGCCCGGATGCCGAGCGTGCCGTCGAAACGGGCCTGGCCACTGCGGAGTGGTATCATACGGACATCCCCCGCAAGGAGATGAAGGCGTTGATGCAGCGTTCCGACAAGCCCGCGATCCGCGATACAATAATCCTTTTCGGGTCGATGATCGTCCTCGCGGGCATCGGAATTGCGCTCTGGCCCTCGTGGTGGTCAGCGCCGTTCTGGCTGGCCTATGGCGTGCTCTACGGCTCGGCAATGGACAGCCGCTGGCACGAATGTGGTCACGGGACCGCGTTCAAGACGCCTTGGATGAACAACGTCGTCTACCAGATTGCGTCGTTCTGCATGGTCCGGAATCCCGTCACATGGCGTTGGAGCCATGCCCGGCACCATACCGACACGATCATCGTCGGCCGCGATCCCGAGATTGTTGCGATGCGACCACCCGCGCTTTTCCGTATCTTTCTGAACTTCTTCGGGATCATTGATGCTCTGACCGGCTGGAAGAGGATGTTACTGAATGCTGCTGGGCGCCTCGACACCGAAGAGGTGACGTATATCCCCGAACAGGAGCAGCACAAAGTCGTTTCAGTCGCGCGGATTTGGGTTCTGATTTACTTGGCGACCATCGTGGTTGCAGTCGCCATGCAGTCGATCCTGCCTTTGATGGTGATCGGACTTCCGCGGCTCTACGGCGCGTGGCACCACGTGATGACAGGCATCATGCAGCACGCGGGCTTGGCCGAGAATGTTCTGGATCACCGCTTGAACAGCCGGACAGTCTATATGAACCCCATCAGCCGCTTCATCTATTGGAACATGAACTATCACGTCGAACATCACATGTTCCCGATGGTGCCCTATCATCGGCTTCCGGAGCTGCACGAGAAGATCAAGCATGACCTTCCTGCGCCGAACGCATCGATCCTCGACGCATATAAGGAAATCTGGCCCGCTCTGAGGCGGCAGCTCCGCTACGAAGATTTCTTCATTAAGCGCGAACTGCCCGGATCTGCTCAACCTTACCGGGAAGATCTGCACGAGCAGGCGCTGAGCGTCCCGGCAGAATAACGAAAAACAAACCAGGGAGACTGACATGGCTGAGTGGATTGACGCCTGCGCAACTGATGACATCGACGAAGAGGATCTGATCCGCTTTGACCACGGTGACCGCACATTTGCGATCTATCGCAGCCCGAACGATGAATATTTCTGTACGGACGGGCTTTGCACGCACGAACAGGTGCATCTAGAGGACGGGTTGGTGATGGACTACGTTATCGAGTGCCCGAAGCATAACGGGCAGTTCGATTATCGCACCGGCGAGGCGAAACGTGCACCGGTTTGCGTTAATCTGGGCACGTATCCGGTCAAGGTCGAGGGCGACCGCGTCTTCGTCGAGATCTGACGTGTCCGGCATCGTCATTATCGGCGCCGGTGAGTGCGGAATCAGAGCCGCGGTCACCGCACGCCATACCGGGTATCAGGGCCCAATCACCGTCATCGGCGAGGAAACGGCGCTGCCCTATGAGCGACCGCCATTGTCCAAACCCGATGACTCAGGTGCGGTCGAAAAACCGATTACAACACTCGAGGAATTGTCGGAAAAGGCAATAGTGCTCAAACGTGGCGTCTCGGCTATCGCCATTAATCGGGATGCGCAGGAAGTTGTACTGTCGGAAGGCGGATCGCTCCCGTACGAGAAACTTCTTCTCGCAACCGGTTCGCGGCCGCGCCCGCTGAATTGCACCGGCGGAGATCGGGCGCTGGTGTTGCGCACGATCAAGGACGCGAGCGCGATCTATAGCGCTGCCCGGACCGCAACGCACGTCGTTATCGTCGGGGCAGGGCTTATTGGGCTGGAACTAGCCGCGGAGCTCAGGATACGTGGTCTCCACGTCACAATTCTCGAGGCCGGGCCACGACCGTTAGGACGCAATGTACCCGAGAAGCTTGCGACCAAAATGGTGTTACGTCATCAGGACGCGGGTGTCGAAATTGTCTGCAACACCCAAATCGCCTCATGCACCGAAAGCGCCGTCGTTCTGAACGATGGGCGTATTTTCGAAGCCGACTTGATCATTGCTGCGATTGGAGTTGCGCCGAATACCGAACTTGCCGCGTCGGCCGGCCTGACGACCGAAAACGGGATCAGGGTCGACAGTCGGCTGATGACAGATGATCCGAACATATTCGCGGCGGGCGACTGCGCGGCAGTCAAGACTGGAGAAGGCTCTTATCGGCGATATGAGACCTGGCAGAACGCACAGGCACAGGGCGAGGTGGCTGGTCGCAATCTTGCGGGTGGCAACGCCTGCTTCGACATACCGGTCTGGTTTTGGTCGGATCAATACGACCTGGGCCTTCAGGGCGTCGGTGAAACCTCGGGATCACCGGCTGCGATCCGGGATCTGGGGAAAGATGCAGAAATGCTATTCTTCCTTGACGACGACGGTGCGCTTGTCGGGGCCGCGGGGCTCGGTCGGGGTAATGCGGTCGCAAAGGACATCAAGATTGCGCAGAGGTTGATCGGAGTTCGGTTGGACGCCGCCGCGTTGTCGGACCCAGGGCAAAATCTGAAGAAACTGCTCAGGGCCGCCTGAGCGAAGGGAGGAAGAATGGGACTTTATCACAAGCGGCCAACGGTCGCCGACATCCGCGCGCTGAAGGGTAAGCGGACGCTTTCTATGCTCTACGTCGATACCCCCGACGAGGCTGCCGCTGCTGCGGAAGCCGGGATCGACATGCTTTCGATCATCGATCCGGTCTGGACACCCGAGATGCGAGAGGCGGCGGGGAACTGTTTCGTCCAGGTCGGTTTGCTCTACGGCGAACTTGTGACGCTGGAGGATTACCAGCGCGCCGCCCACCGGGCGATGAGGGTGGGCGGCGATTGCGTTTACTGCGCGTCCTCGCTTGGGACGATAAAGGCCCTGGCAGATGATGGTATTCCGGTCGTGAGCCATATTGGGTTGATCCCGTCGAAGGCGACATGGACGGGTGGCTTCAAGGCGGTGGGAAAGACCGCCGACAGCGCCATGGACGTCTTCAGACACGCGAAAGCACTCGAGGACGTCGGATGCTTTGGGGTGGAGCTGGAGGTCGTTCCCGACAGGGTCGCCGCCGAGATCGCCAAGCGAACGAACCTCGTTCTTCTTGGTATGGGCGCTGGACCGCATGCCGATGCACAGTATCTGTTCGCTGAGGATGTTCTAGGCTACACGCGCGGTCACAAGCCGCGCCATGCAAAGACCTATCGGGATTTCCGCAAGGAACTGGACCGCTTGCAGGAGGAACGCATCAACGCGTTCAAAGAGTTCGGTGCAGATATTGCCAACGGCGCATATCCAGCATCGGAACATTCCGTCCCAATCTCGGATGCGGAACTTGAAAAATTCACCTCGCGATTGGCCGCTGACTACGACTGACGGGGGCTGTGGACTGAAAAACTCGTAGAGCCAAGGAGAAGATCTGCCTCTGCGCATTCATGACGCGGCGGACAGGGGGTACGTTTGCAGGTTCGGAAAGCTTTTGCCGAAAACTTGCTTAATGAGGGTGATTGAAAGTCACAGGCAGCATAGACAGTGGATTATTGGCCCATTGGTCCTCAAGCGAACAAACCTAACAAGGATATGTGAATGCCCGAATTCGATGTTTTAGTTGTCTTTTTCGCAGCTTCGGTTGCGCTCGGGCTCGCTCCCGGACCGGACAACATTTTCGTTATTACCCAATCCGCACTTTACGGGCGACTTGCGGGACTGGTTGTGACCTTGGGTTTGTGTACCGGATTGCTTTTTCACACCACTGCAGTCGCGTTCGGCATAGCCGCCGTTTTTGCAGCGTCATCGATGGCCTTCAACGCAGTGAAGTTTCTGGGGGCCGGCTACCTTCTGTATCTCGCATGGCAAGCGTTCAGAGCGGGCACATCGAACCTTTCGGTGAAGCAATCGAACAACCCGAGTCTGGCGCAACTTTATTTTCGCGGGATCGTGATGAATGTCACAAATCCGAAGGTCGTCATTTTCTTCCTCGCCTTCCTACCGCAATTTGCAGACCCGTCCGTGGGCCCCTTGGCGCCGCAATTGTTAATCTTTGGTTGCGCTTTCATATGTGCGACGGTCCTCATTTTCGGCTTCGTGGCATGGGGATCGGGCTTCTTGGGCAAGTGGCTGAGGGCTTCGCCGGCTATTCAAATGGGCCTGAACCGCGTCGCAGCTGTGGTTTTTGTTGGCTTGGCCGTCAGGCTGGTCACGGCTGAACGCTGAGTGTTTTGCAATAAAATGGTCGCCAAGTATCCCAATGAGATAAAAACGTCTGCCATGCGCCTTTTCATAGTAGATACTTTGGCAACAATCGTTTTCTTCACTGCTATCGCAAGTTTCTCTGAACTGGTCATCGCAGGGATGGACCCGGAGGAGGTCCTGACCACGCGGATTTTGATGGTTCCAATAATGATCGCAACGGCGCGTCCCTACACGGGTTGGCGGGACTGGCTTTTGAGGCGCGTTGCCCCTCGTAAGCGCCTGACTACGATCATTGTCGACATCGTGGCATTTCTCACCTTTCAAGGCCCGGTTTATGGTGCCACTCTATTAGTGGCCGGCGCCAGCTTTGGAGAAATGGGTGCGGCCTTGGGATCGGCTATCATTTTCATGATCTTGCTGGCTCGACCTTTTGGAGTCTTCATCGAATTGGTGCGAGGCAAAGTTGGCCTTCGTAGCGGATAGTGTCGCCGTCCTATCGGAAAAATCGTTTCGCTCTCGGATGAGATCATTTGGCCAATGCTGTTTTTACAGCAATCACTCGAGTGGAATTTCAAAATGTTACCTGCGACTAAGTAACACTTCGTCACAATTGAATAGCCGTTCCCCTGTCGAGTTATCCCCGAGAAAAGACTTGGAAGCCTTGATTGACACCAATTCAACAGCGCTACTTGGACTACGCCCGCCCACTCGTTCTCAACTGGCGTAATATAGCGCTGGCAGCGCCCTGAAGGGTTGCCTCCGTTCTTGACATGATCTCGACGCGATCAAACTGGTTCGGGTTATCGGCTAACACCTTGCGAAGCGAGGCCCCAAATGCTTGCCGTAACTCTGTCCCCATATTGATCTTGGCGATGGGCGTTCGGGTTGGCAGATTCTGCCGGTCTTCCAAGGCAAGGCCGGACCCGCCGTGGATTACCAGCGGTACCCGGCTTTGCCGCGAGATCGCCGTCAAGCGTTCCTGGTCCAAGGACTGTGAAGGGCGGGTTTGAAGATGCACATTGCCAACCGAAACCGCCAAGGCATCGACGCCGGTTTCGGTCACGAAAAAGCTGACTTCATCAGGGTCCGTTCCGGCAGACGCGGCGCCGTGGGCATAACCGACAAAACCGAGTTCGCCCTCGCAGGACGCCCCGAAATTGTGGGCAAGCTCAACCACAGCTTTGGTCTTCGCGATATTGTCAGCCAGCGGCAACCGAGAACCGTCATACATCACCGAGGTAAAGCCGCACTGCAACGCCGCCTCACATTCTGCAAGCGATTGACCGTGGTCCAGATGTGCTACGACGGGGACAGAGGCAGAATCTGCCAAGTGCAGGAACATGGAAGCCAGGACAGGCAGCGGTGTATGCGCGCGGCAGGACGGTCCTGCCTGCAAGATGACCGGCGCGCGCTCGGCCTCAGCCGCGTTGACATAGGCTCGTGCGTCTTCCCAGCCCAGACACACGAAGCCAGGCACGGCAAAGCCGTCGACGTTGGCCTGAGGCAAGATATCGTTCAGCGTGGCCAGCGTCATTTGAACTTGGCGACCATATCCATGATGCCGGGAATAGTGTGCAGCTGCTCTGCATGGGTGGGCTGGAAATACTGCTTGAGCGACCGCTGGGACAGGCCGCCGAGAATCGTGAAATAATACATTTCATATCCAGGCAACGCACAGCAGGGGTGATAGCCTTTGTCGATCAAAACGGTAGATCCGTCCATGATATGGTAGGCATCACCTGGTTCGTTATCGACACGTTGCAACATCTGCAGGCCCGATCCGTAATTCGGCTTGAAGCGAAAGTTGTAGCACTCGTCATGCCGTGTCTCGTCAGGCAAGCGATCGGTATCGTGTTTGTGGCTCGGGAACCCCGACCAACCGCCAGCGCCCACTGTAAACAGCTCGCTCACCAGCAGGCGACCCACACGGTCGTGGTGGCCAGCACCAAGGATGTGTTTGATCTTGCGGTGGGTTTTGGTGTCGTCAGAGCCGTATTGCACGAGGTCCAGATCGGCGGCCCGGACGGCGAAGGGCGTCAGCGTGTCGGCAAATTTTGCCCCGGCAATGAAGGTTTCCGTGTTGGTGCGGGCCGTAATGCGCGCGCCGGTATCGGTTGGAACGTAGACGCCCTCTGGATCGCCGTCCCAGACATCTGCGCCGCGATTGCCGATGTCCGCAAAGGTCTCGCCGCCGACCTCGACAGTGACGGTGCCGGTGGCCGGCACGATGCAGGTTTCATACCCGGCGACGCGATAGTTGAATGTGTCACCCGCCTTTAGCTTGATGATATTGAAATAGGTGAGGGGAACATGCGCGTCGTCCACATCGACGATGGGGCGATTGGCATTGTCGTGGGGAGGAATGTGCATCGGGAACCTGCCTTATGTCTGAAGGGCATTGGTGGAGAGAAACTGCGCCAGCTCATCCGCCGTGGGCATGGCGGGCGCGCAACCGACGCGTGATACGACGATTGCCGCGGCGGCCGAACCCCGCTCGACGGCGCCGGAAACTGGCAAGCCGGACGCCAACCCGCCAAGGAACCCGGCCATGAACGCATCTCCCGCGCCCGTCGGCTTGAGCGCTTGGGTCTTGAAGATGCCGGTGTGGACCTCGCCATCGCGTGTGATGGTGATCGCGCCTTTTTCGCCCATTTTGTAGACGACGATCTTTGCCGTATCGACCGCCAGCGCGCGGGCCTTGGACAAACCCCTGTCATAGGCCCCGGCCATAAATCCGAATTCTTCGTCATTGCCGACGATGATGTCGCAGAACGTGGCTGCATGACTGTAGACCTGTTCGGCCTCTTCCGCCGACGTCCAGGTGTAGGGGCGGTAGTCGATGTCAAAAACGATCGGAACGCCCGCGGCCTTCGCTTTTCCAAAAGCCGTGATTGCGGCACTTCGCGATGGTTCAGCAGCCAACACCGTTCCCGTCGTCACCATAGCCTGAAACGCGGAGTAGGGCAGGGCGCATACGTCCTCTTCGGTCATCTCAAAATCAGCAGCGCCGTTGCGGTAGATCACCGATTGTGTGTCCTGAACCCGTGTCTCGACGACGGCCAGCGAGTTGCGCGCATCTCCTCCGACCGACCGGACGAATTGGTCTTCGATGCCATAGGCCGCAAGCTGCGTGCGGCAGAACTGGCCAATCGCATCATCTGAAACGCAAGTGACCAGCGCGGCGCGCAGCCCCTGTCGGCACAAACCGGCCGCGATATTCGCCGAAGATCCGCCAAGAGCGGCGGTAAAAGCCGTCGCCGTTTCGATCTGAGCGCCCGGAGGATCGGCATAAAGATCCATCCCGGCGCGGCCCATGATCAGAAACCCAGTCGCATCCCGTTTCAAAATATCCATCAGTTGAAACTGGCCTTTTGCCGTTGCCCAAATTCACGGCTCAGGATATCGGTTTTGCAACCGGTTGCAATATGAGTTGGGCATGGCAGAGATCGGAATAGGAATTGTTGGTGGCGGCTATATGGGCAAGGCCCATTCCGTTGCAATGTCGGCGGTCGGCGCTGTTTTCAACACGCGCCTGAGACCGAGGCTGGAAATGATCGCCGCAACCAGTCCGGCCAGTGCGGAACGCTATGCCAAGGCTTACGGGTTTCGCCGATGGGCGGACGATTGGCGGGCCTTGGTCGAAGACCAACAGGTCGAGGCAATCGTCATCGCGTCGCCACAGGACACCCATCGCCAGATCGCCGAGGCCGCCTTTGCATTGGGAAAGCCGGTCCTGTGTGAAAAGCCGCTGGCCGACACGCTTGATGATGCCCGCGCGATGGTCGCCGCGGCAGAGGCGTCGGGCGTCGTGAACATGACAGGCTTCAACTACATCCGAACCCCGGCAAGCCAGTTCGTTCGCCAGTTGCTGAAGGACGGTGTCCTTGGCGAAATCAGATGGTTCCGCGGGGAACACACAGAAGATTTCCTTGCCGATCCTGACACGCCCTTCAATTGGCGCTGTGCGGGGCGGGCCAACGGAAACATGGGCGACCTTGCCCCGCATCCCATCAATGCAGCACTGGCGTTGATGGGGCCAATCACGCGGGTGATGGGCGAGGTGGAAACGGTCGTGGCGAACCGGCCTGGCGGGGCCGTAACAAACGACGATCACGCGCAGATCATGTGCCGGTTTGCGTCCGGTGTGATGGGGCACATCTACTCGAGCCGTGTCTCGACCGGGCGCAAGATGGGCTATGCTTATGAAATCACGGGGAGCAAGGGCGCTATCCGTTTCGATCAGGAAGATCAAAACGCCGTCTGGCTGTATCTTGCCGAGGGGCCGGAGGCGACACGCGGCTTCCGCAAGATCCTGACCGGCCCCGCCCATCCGGACTTTGAGCCGTTCTGCCAGGGACCCGGCCATGGGACGGGCTATCAGGATCAGATCATCATTGAGGCCAAGGATTTCCTGACTGCCATCGACACAGGTCAGTCGGTCTGGCCGACGTTCCGCGACGGGTTGGAGGTCGCGGAGGTGGTCGAGGCCGTTATCCAATCCGCCGAGCAATCGCGTTGGGTGGACATTTCGGAAGTTGGAGGGCAGCCCACATGACAATCCGGATTGGAAACGCACCGTGTTCATGGGGTGTAGAATTCGCGGGTGACCCACGTAACCCGCCTTGGCAGCAGGTTCTGAAAGACTGTGCAGGGGCCGGGTATCGCGGCATCGAACTTGGCCCGATCGGCTTTATGCCCGAGGCCCCAGATGTTTTGGGCGAAGCGTTGGCCGAACACGATCTTTCGCTGATTGCCGGCGTGGTGTTTCGCCCGTTTCATGATCCGTCGAAATGGGACGAGGTCCGCGACGCAGCAGTTCGGACGGCCCGGTCGCTGTCTGCACATGGTGCGCGCCATTTCGTGCTGATCGACTCCATCTCTCCGCGCCGTGCGCCAACAGCGGGGCGTGCTGACGAGGCAGAACAGATGGCAACCGAAGAATGGCGGGCCTTTGTGGACCGGATCAAAGCGGCCGCACAGATTGGCGCCGATCATGGACTCGTCCCTTCGATCCATGCACATGCCGGCGGCTTTATCGATTTCGAGCCCGAGCTGGAGCGGCTTTTGGACGAGGTCGATGAGACACTTTTGAAAATCTGTTTCGACACCGGCCACCATTCCTATGCCGGCTTTGATCCGGTGGCCTTCCTCAAACGCCACATTGGCCGCGTGTCCTACATGCATTTCAAGGATATCGACCCGCGTGTGAAGGCTGATGTGGTCGCTAACAGAACAGATTTCTATAAGGCCTGTGGGCAAGGGATTTTTTGCAACCTTGGTCAGGGTGATGTGGATTTCCCCGAGGTTCGGAAAATTCTGGTCGATGCCGGTTTTGACGGCTGGTGCACAGTTGAACAGGACTGCGACCCCACACTTGAGGTCTCGCCGTTCGACGATGCGCGGGCAAACCGTTCGTATTTGCAATCCATCGGCTTCTGAAGGAGCAAGGCCATGAGCAAACTGAATTGGGGCATGATCGGCGGGGGTGAGGGCAGCCAGATCGGGCCGGCGCACCGTCTGGGTGCCGGTCTCGACGGCTTGTTCGCATTCACCGCGGGGGCGCTGGATCATAGGCCGGACGAAGGCCGTGCTTATGGGCAACGGCTGGGGCTTGCCGCTGACCGCTCCTATGGGGATTGGCGCGAAATGCTGGAGGGTGAAACAGGCCGCGAGGACCGGATCGACCTTGTGACCGTCGCGACGCCCAACGCGACGCATTTTGAAATCACCAGGGCGTACCTCATGGCGGGCTTTCACGTCCTGTGTGAAAAACCCATGACGATGACCGTGGCCGAGGGCGAAGAGATCGTGGGCTTGGCCCGCGAAACGGGCCGCATTTGCGCTGTCAACTACGGCTACACGGGCTACAGCCTCGTGCGCCACATGCGTGCCATGGTCGCCCGTGGTGATCTTGGAGCGATCCGTCTTGTAAAAGCCGAGTTCGCGCATGGCCACCATGCCGACGCCGCCGACGCCGACAACCCACGTGTCCGCTGGCGCTACGATCCGGCACAGGCGGGGGTCAGCGCGCAATTCGCCGATTGCGGTATCCACGCCTTGCACATGGCCAGCTTCGTGATCGGTCAACAGGCCGAGAGCCTGTCCGCTGACACGGTCAGCTGCATCGCCAGCCGCCAACTCGAAGACGACGCGATGGTGAATCTGCGGTTCGACGGTGGTGCCGTCGGCAGGCTTTGGACCTCGTCCATCGCCATCGGTCGCCAACACGGTCTGACCTTGCAGGTTTTCGGCGAAAAGGGCGGCTTGCGCTGGAGCCAAGAGCAGCCGAACCAGCTCTACTGGATGCCAGTTGGGCAAAATCTACAAACTATCGAGCGCGGGCAGGCCGGCCTGTCGCCTGAGGCGGACCGGACCAGTCGGGTGACCGTCGGCCATGCCGAAGGCATGCCGCTGGCCTTTGCCAATATCTACGCCGATCTGGCAGAAGCCATACGCGCACGTAAAGAAAACCGTGATCCTGACCCTGCGGCGACCCTCTATCCGCGCGCAGAGGATGGCTTACGATCGATGGCGGCGGTCTTTGCAGTCGCCGAAAGCGGTAAGGCGCAAGGTGCTTGGACCGACGCCCGCCCGCCGATGTTTCGCTAGCCGGGCTGCCTGAGCGTATTGCGGTCTGCGAGGCTGAACGGCAGCAGCCGATGGTCTGGCACGGCGTCGGGGTCGGCGATACCGCTTTCAATAAGCGCGACCGCCGCCTCCACGATGGCATTCAGTGGCTGATTGATGGTGGTCAGCTCAATCCCCGACCATCCGGCCATGGCCATGTCGTTCAATCCCAAAAGGCCTAGATCCTGCGGAATGTGCAGGTTGGCGGCCCGTGCGGCGTGCAGCGCACCCACCGCAATCACGTCATCGCCACAGAACCACGCATCGACCGGTTCTTGCGTAAGGGCTTCGTTCATCGCTTCAAATCCGGCGGTGTATGAATAGTCTTGTGCGAAATGGATCGGCGGAGCCTTCCCAAGGCTATTCAGTGCTGATTGAAATCCCCCAAGCCGTTCCTGAGTGGTCGTCGCCTGTTCTGGACCACCGAGAAACCCCACCTTTCGATAGCCACGCGCCAAAAGGGTCTGGGCCGCGAACCGCCCAGCAGCCACGTTGTCGATACCGGCGAAGGCCGTCCCGGATACGGGCGACGACCATCCGAACGCATGCACAACCGGGATCCCTGCGGTTTGGAATACGGTCGCGAATTGCGGTGGCAGGGTTGAGGAGGCCACGATCACCCCGTCAACGCTGTATTGCTGAAGCTTTTCCAGCGATGTCTCAGCGTTTGCGGCGTCGGACAGGTTCAAAAGCAATGGACGCAGGTCAGCGTCTTGCAGTGCGCGAGTGAAGGCGTCGAAGATTTCAAGAAAATAGGGGTTTGTAAAATTGTTGGAAATCAGCCCGATCAATTTTGTCCGACCGGTCGTTAGGCTAGAGGCCAGAACATTCGGCTGATAGCCAAGGTCCCGCGCTGCCTTTTCGACGCGGGCGCGCATTGAGGGCGAAACCGAGGCACCGGGTGTGAACGTCCGGGACACCGCGGATTTCGACACACCGGCGTGCAGGGCGACATCTTGCAGGGTGATGGCCATGTCTTTGCTACCTTTCGCTTGCGACCGATTTGATAGCTTCGCGGCGTTGCCAGCAAGCCTTGCCGCGTTTCGCGGTACCGCAGAACGAGGCGTTCACCGAAGCCTGATGGGCAAGTCGGCGATCATTCAGGGCGCGCGCCTCAAGAATGCATAAAGTGTTCGCGTTCATCGCGTACCAACTCATCAAGCAATTGGACAACAGCCTGAACCCGGCGAGCGACGCGAAGGTTTTCGTGCCAGACGATCCAATAGCTTCGGGTCACGGACATGTCGGGGAAGAGGCGCGTCAAGCCGGTCACCCCCGACGCCATGAAGTCGTGGCAGATCCCGATCCCAGTGCCAGCGCGCACAGCCTCGAATTGACCGATGGCAGTTGAGACCGCGATATCGGACCGCCAGTCGCGCACAAATTCCTGCGTGTAGTTAAGCTCCGGGCTGTAGATCAGATCGTCGACATATCCGATCAACGTATGGGATCTAAGCATATCGATCGAACGCGGCGTCCCGGCACGGGTCAGGTAGTCCTGCGATGCATAAAGCCCCAGAGAGTAGTCGACCAGTTTCTTGACCCGCAAGCGTCCTTTTTTCGGACGCCCGACCATGATCGCAAGATCGGCCTCCCGCTCGGACAGCGAGAAACTGCGCGGCACCGGAACGAGCTGCACCCGAAGGTCGGGATATGCGTCGCGAAATCGACCGAGTCGCGGCGCAAGGAACGCGCTGCCGAACCCGTCCGGTGCACCGATGCGAATGGTTCCAGAGACCGTGTCACGACCCCGCAAACGCGCGGTGCCGTTCAGCACCTCGGCTTCGATGCGTTCGGCAACCTCGAACAAAGCCGCCCCGTCCTCTGTCAGGGTCGAGCCACGTGGTGTCCTTTCCAGCAATCGGGTGCTGATGGCCTCCTCCAAGGCGGCGATGTGGCGGCTGAGGCGGGCTTGGCTGACGCCAAGTCTGGACGCTGCACCCAGCATCTGCCCCTCGCGCGCCACGGCGAGGAAGTATCTTAGATCATCCCAGTTCATTCATATATTTCTGCATAACGGATTACCATATTCGTCTATTTATATGCGAAATCAAAATAGCGATAGAGCCTTTGACAAACGGAGGAGATATCCATGACAGAGATCGCACACTTCATCGACAACGCCCGCGTCGCGGGAACCTCTGGCCGCAGCCAGCCGGTATTCAACCCGGCCACCGGGGAGGCGGAGAAGACCGTGGCACTCGCTTCCACTGACGAAGTGAACGCCGCCGTTGCGTCCGCAAAGACGGCGTGGGCAACCTGGTCAAAGACGCCGCCGCTTCGCCGCGCGCGCATCCTTGACCGGTTCAAGATGATTCTGTGGGACCGCGCCGATCAGTTGGCGGAAGCCATTTCTGCCGAGCATGGCAAGACCCATGATGATGCCGTGGGCGAGGTGACACGCGGGCTCGAGGTCGTCGAATTCGCCGTCGGCGCGCCGCACCTCCTGAAAGGTGACTACACCGAAGATGTAGGCACGGGCGTGGACAGCAACTCAATCCGTCAGTCCCTCGGCGTGGTTGCCGGCATCACCCCGTTCAACTTCCCGGCCATGGTGCCGATGTGGATGTTCCCGGTCGCCTTGGCGTGCGGCAACACCTTCATCCTGAAACCCAGCGAGCGCGATCCCTCTGCATCGCTGCTGATCGCCGAGTGGTTGGCCGAGGCCGGGTTGCCGGAGGGCGTGTTCAACGTGGTCCAGGGTGACAAGGAAGCGGTGGACGCCTTGCTGTCGCATCCAGACGTCAAGGCGATCAGTTTTGTCGGTTCCACACCAATTGCGAAATACATCTACGAGACCGGCACGGCGAACGGCAAACGCGTGCAGGCGCTTGGCGGCGCCAAGAACCACATGGTGATCCTGCCCGACGCGGATCTCGACATGGCCGCCAACGCGCTGATGGGCGCCGCCTATGGCTCTGCCGGCGAGCGCTGCATGGCCATCTCGGTCGCTGTCCCGGTGACCGACGACGTGGCTGATGCTCTGATCGAGCGGCTCGTGCCCAAGATCGAAGCGCTCAAGGTGGGCCCCGCCGCGGACAAGGCGTCGGAGATGGGGCCGGTCGTAACTCAGGCCGCTCAGGAGAAGATCGTCGGCCTGATCAACAAGGGAGAGGCGGAAGGTGCGAGAATCGTCGTCGACGGCCGCAACTTTACCCCACCGCAAGGCTACGAAAACGGCTACTTCGTTGGCCCGACCCTGATCGACAACGTCACGCCCGACATGACGGTCTGGAAAGAAGAAATATTCGGACCGGTTCTCTCGGTCGTGCGCCGCAAAGACTACGCCGAGGCCGTCGACCTGATCCACGCGCACGACTACGCCAACGGGGTGGCGGTCTTTACCCGCGACGGCGATGCCGCCCGCACCTTCGCCCATGACATCGAGGTGGGCATGGTTGGCGTGAACGTCCCGATCCCCGTGCCAATGGCCTTTCATTCCTTCGGCGGCTGGAAACAATCGCTTTTCGGCGACCACCATATGCACGGGCCAGAAGGTGTCAGGTTTTACACCCGGCTGAAGACAATCACGACCCGCTGGCCCACGGGAGTGCGGACCGACCCCGAGTTCGTCATGCCGACGATGGGCTAAAAGGTAAGCGGCGGGGGATGACCCCGCCGCTTCTGTCAGGGAGGGCCGGAACCATGTGATCTGCTTTTGCGCGTCTCGGCTGGTTGTGCTGAGCGAATTGCGCGTGAAGTGACGTGTTCAAAACAATTAACATAAACTTCATTATGCGAACTTATACTTAGTGTTGCGATAGTATATTTTCGTATGTATGCTGAGGTCTGTCACAGAGGGTTCTCAGCATGCGTCATTTACTCAAGAAGCTTCTCCCCTCGGTCGTAGTCGCTTTAACTGTGACAGGTCTTTCGCTGCCGATGTCCGCCAGAGCCCAGACATACCCGATCGATTGCGCGATCCTCTTGTGTCTCTCTGGTGGTTGGCCCGCTTCCGTGCCATGCGCCAGAGCCCGCGCCGAATTCATCCGACGCATTACGCCTTGGCCGGTGGAACCGCCGCTTCAGATCTGGCGCTGTCCCATGGGCGCGTCCTTTGAGGCCGCTCCAGCAGCAAACAGTGCAGACCGCATCTTTGAAGCGTTCTTCCAGAACAACAGCACTGGACCGCGACAATCCTTTCCAGCGCGCGATACCGCTGACCCAATTACGGCTGCTTGGCGTACCCCAGAAGCCCCAGAATTCCTTGTTCCCGCCGACCAGGCCCTCCGGCTCGTTCAAGACCGCGCGGACATCGACATCAGCGGACCTGAGTTCAACTTCGTACGATCCATCCGAGTCTTTGATGTCCGGTATGCGCGACAGCATGAATCCGGACGTGACGGCGACTGCAATCGTAGCGCCACAGTGGTCGTCGGCACATACGGAACCCAAGGCGAATTCGCCTGGCAGAGGTCCTCCATCACCTCCCTACCCTCCGCCCATATCGGTCTCGAACGCTGGGGCCAGAATTGCCCCGGCATCTATCACCGTTCCGTCTTCGTTGACTGGCGTGACTATGAAGGGAACTACGGCTTTGAGCAGGTGAACTACTAGCGCCATCAAAGACAGCGTTGCCATCGAACTGAGGAAATTTGAGCGTGCTGAAGGAGTCAGATACCGGTCATTCGCAGTTGTCGGTGCCAAGGTCCGGAGAGCGGACAAACCCGACCTTGGATTTTCGATCTTCGCTAACGCAGCATTCGTTCGCGCTCGCGGCAGGACCATCGCTGCGTTGCATCCCCTGTCGCGAGAGCGGTCATTCACCTGATACTACTTCGCCCGATCCAAGACCGAACTTTCGCCGCGACGTGATCCGATTGCTCAGACGGCGAACAGAGCGACCTTTCGCTGCTAACGCGAATTAGCTGGCGCGTAGCGAAAGCTTCGGACAATGGGTCGAAACCAGTCATTTGTTTGCAGCGTTTCATTTAACATTTGGGCGCCCCAAAAACTGCCGTCCGAAAGGAATTCAATCCCCACGGAAAGTGGTGTCAGATAAGTGACCGCCTTAACCTTCGCTCGGATGTCGCCAAGGCTCCCGGCCTTTTCCCCGGGACTCGCTCCAATTGTTAGTTACAAACGCGTGAGACTCTAACTTAAGGCCTTTGCCACTTCGTGGCACAGCGTTTCCCGCAGAGCGGCATCGCTGCTACATAATCCCAGGTCGGCATAGAAGCGCGAGATCTTCAGGCGCATGCGTGTGCGGTAACCCATACCATTCGAGATGGAATTGGCTGTTCTGACCGGAGCAGAGAGTGGTGAAAGTTCTGTGCGTTCGCGACGCAAGTACTCCCAGGCATCAATCTCGGTTCCATCGCTAAGTATACAGATGCCTTGCGCGGCGCCCTCTGAGTTCTTGCGGATTTCGTAGCGTCCGCCCTGCTCGATACAATAGTCTGCAGCTGGATTTGTCCTCGTTGTACCTTCGGCAGTTTCCACGGGTTGCACACGCCCTTCCAGAATGGTGCCCCAAATCGGAATTTTGTCAAAGTCCTCTACCTTCACCTCGTAGGGATCTTGCTCAAGGATTGTGAAGTTCGCCAGCTTCCCCGGTGTGATGGAGCCGACCTCGTCTTCCATCTGGATTGTGTAAGCCGAGTCGATCGTAATGGCCTTGAGAGCCGTTTCTACGCTCACGCGCTGATCCGGACCGACGACATCACCTTCCAGTGTCTTACGGTTCAAGGCCGACCAAGCCAACTGCAGCGGTTTCGCTGGTGCCATCGGCATGTCGGAATGGAAGGACATTGGCACGCCAAGCGCCTCTACATCCCCCAGCGGCACCATGCGGGCGTTTCGCTCGAGCCCAATCCCGATATCGCCGTAGCGCCCTGCAAGTGCCGTGACATAGTAGGGGTTCGCGCTGACCATGGCGCCCAATTGCGCTGCCCGTTCGATCTGATCCTTGGCCGCAAAGCCAAAGTGCACGATGACTGTGCGGTGATCAAAGCGGGGGTTGCGGCGCAACGCCGTTTCAAGTGTGTCGAGCAAGAGGTCCATGCCCGCATCGCCATTGTTGTGAATGTGGATCTGCCAGCCCGCATCCCAGAACGTTTGGAACGCATAAATGAACACCTCCGGGTCCATGATCCACGCCCCTTCATGCCCGTCGGTATACCCGTCGCGCATCTGCATCAGTTGACTGAAGATCGCACCATCCGTGAAAAGCTTGATCTGCTTGGGCAGATATGCCGTGCGGCCGGTGCCCCAGTCATAGACTGTCGTTGCCATCTCGATCACCGCCTCCGGATCGTCCAGATGCGGCAGGACAAAGGACTTTCCGTCTCCAATGAAAAAGTGATTGAAGGGCGTCCCGTCAGGCGAATAGACCGCGTTGACCGCGTCTTGCAGTTCTTTGGAGAAGAACCCACCCGGTTCGCAGGCCGTTGTGACGCCGGCACGGTGATAGTAGCCGACCGAATACTCCAATCCGTTTTTCATTCTCTCAGGTGTGGCGATCGCCGGTGCGATCAAACCAAGCAAGGCGAGTGCGCCCTGCTCGAAGAAGTGACCTTCGTCAAAGTCGCTCTGCTCCAACACGCTTGCGGATTGAGATGCGTACCACTCTTCGGTCACACCATAGAGTTCCATAACCTTGGTGTTCAGGAAAAATTCATGGCAGGAGCGGTGCCAGACGATTGCTGGAAAGTCCGGTGCAAGCTCATCGAGAATGGCCCGGCTCATCTCCCCGTGCATGTAGTGGTGATAGCCCCAGGTCACAAAGGTCTCGTTCGGATCGTCGTGCATGGCAAGGGCTGCCTGCAATCTTTGCCGATAGCCCTCCGGATCACGAACCTGTTCGGAAAACCCGTCTTGCGCGTCCCATGGTTCGATGGAGATGACCTTGGTCGTCATGGTGAGGGCCGCAAGAACGGGGTGTACATGCTGCTCGACAAACCCCGGCATCATGACTTTGTCTGCAAAGGTTTCGTCGACGCGGAACGGCTGATCGCCGATCAGTCCCACAATATCATCTCGACTGCCAACGGCGGCGATCCGGTCCCCCACAACAGCAACGGCTTCGGCACGCGGCGCCGCCGGGTCCATGGTGATGACCGAGCGCGCGACATAAACCGTAGTTTCGGGCAGGGGAACCGACTGGCCGGTCAAGTCCTGCAAATTCGTGGTGCTTGCCGTCGCGGACCGCTGTGCGGTCACAAGGGCGGCAACAGAAGCTCCCGATAACAAGCGAAGAAAAGCGCGCCGTGGTAAAGGATTCATAGGTCATCATACTCCGATTTAAGCCTTAAAGAGAAAACGGTGACCAACACAGGAACGGGCCCGTGATCACCACCGCCGGCGCCAAGGTTTTATGGACTTTGGGTGACCGTTACTGCATTGCCCCGGACACATCCAAGACAGGCTGCTCGCCATCCGTTGATATCGACAAGATGCTGTCGCCCTCCAAAGGCAGCGTGTTCATATCGACCATCCGGATCGTCTGATCTTCATAGCTCTTCCAGTAATAGCGCAATGTCTGAGGATCTCGTGCGGTTGTCAGCATCGTGTAATCCGTATGGAGGACACCCTCCTCTTCTTCTCGTGCAATCCCCACCGGGATGTCGAAGTTGTTGAGAATGTGGAACACCTGAAAGATGCCACGCTCGGAGTTTTCTTCAGGAATTGCGGTCGCGCTGAATACGGCGGCACGCACGGAACGCGAAGGGGGCGAGAAATCACCGGGAAGCCCCAGCATCCCCGACCCTTGGCCAAGTGCGCTAAGCGTCTGACCGGCGACCTCTACTGGTGGGATATTTCGGGGCTCAAGCGCGATGTAGTTGCGCAGGTTTGTCATATGCCAATCGAAGTTTGGTGAGTTCGTGAAGGCGCCGATCGGATTGTCATGCAACTTCAACTCGCCGTCGATCGGCTCGATCACGAGGCTCGTGCCGGTCTTGTCGTATATGATGAAGTGAAAGGGTTGGGGCGTCGGAGGAAACCCGGGCAAGAGGGTTGGCGCGATGGACACCTCTCCTGCCTCTACCGCGGCACGCACCTCTTCGATCGTCGCGAAATTGGTCAGCAGCCAATTCGGAAAATCCGCCGGCGACATTGATTGCGATTGGTTGTCCGAGGTGGTCTCGGCGTATTCCGCAAAAGAGGGAAAGTAAAACGAGCCGACCGAAAGGCCTGCTTCATTGATGCCGTCCATAATAGCAAGATTGTCAAAAGCAATCGCACCGACCGCCGCGTACTTTGCGCTCCATGTCATGCCGTCACCGTGCGGGGTTTGACCTGTAAAGGTGTATCCACGCGGCACGCGGACAACGTCCGTCTCGATAAAAAAGCCAAACTCAAGGGTCCTTCCGTGCACGACACTGCCGTCGGCTGTTTTCAGCATAATGCCGGTGCAGGCTAACGCGGGCTGGACACACAACAACAGAGCCGCGAACGCGCAAATCGCTCTCTTTGCAAACTGAGAAGCCTTGTTTGTGATTCCTGAGGACATCGAGGGAACTCCGACACATACGTGCTTTTTTGATTCAATGGGTTCAATCTTTTTTGATTCAATGGGTTCAATCTTGTTCAGTGCGACGGTGCCACCTGTACCACAACTTTGCAACTGTTTCCAACGGAGATGTCCTCCCGAAAATCCCTCTCAGGTTGAGAACTGCCGCTCTCTTAGTCTTGTTAACATGCGGTACCCTGGACCGCTCCAGCGGATGTCTGCTTTGTCCCGAGACCTGTTGATTCCTGTCCCAAAAGACGCTGCGCGATGACCGAATGGCCGCAAAATCTGCCGCCGCGCAGCGCCGAAGACTACGCACCTGCGGCAATTTTCACGCTGCGAGCGCACGCAGCACAAATTTCCGATGACCGGGTTGGGCTCAGAGTCCGCATTCGCCGCGTGCGACCCCAATGTCCGGTATGCCGGCGAACGCTATCCATCACATATGAACTGGCGGCTAGCTGAGGAGCCTATCCGCCTTCGCCGCTTCCGATCCGTTTCAAACCATCGAAATCGATTTCCTGCTTCTGTTCCGCAGTGAGATCCGGCCGGATTTCCGATACCGGCTGGGGTCCATGGACGTCCCACATCACTGCATGCGCGCCTGTATCCCAGCGATAAACCCAACCAACAACGCTGCACCCATCGGTCCCGATCAGATTGGCGATCGCAACGCCCTCACCTTTATCATCGTTCACTGTTTACTGACTTCCTGCACATTGGCGCTGCAGTTACGGCATCGTGTCATTGAGTGCGCGCTCGGATCGCATGCCGTACTTGGTGGATGTTGGATCACTACCCTTCCTGGAGGAGCTCAATTCACATGGAGACGTCCAATTCGGTACGTTTGAAAATTTCTTTGCTTTCAAATTCTGTGGTCGGGCTCCGTGGCGGCGTCGACAATCGCCAGTAGCTCAAACGGGTCAAAGCCAATGGCGCGCGCCAAGACGACCAGCTCGACAACGTCGACTCGGCGCTGGCCGCTTTCAAGGCGGGCAATGAGGGATTGGTGGCATCTGAGCTTGGTCGCCAATTCAGCCTGTCCAAGGCCTGCCTTGATGCGGGCGTCGACCAACGCCTGGCAGAGTGCCACCTGTCCCGTGCTTCTGATTGTCTTTGCCACGCGTCACATACCTTTTGTGACGTCGCTAGCGGATGAAATCTGTTATCTAAAAAGTAGATATTTGAGGGTGTTATCGGCGTCTGGTTTCCATGGGCTACAAGTCTGATGCTCCCGAGGTTGCCCATCAATCCCCTACCAATTGCAGAAATCGGCCATAGTCCTCGCTGACTTCGCGCGCTTCCTCGAAAGCGCGGGCGCGTTCGCTGTCGAGGCAACGGAAGTAGCTCTGGATATCCTGGATGTAATTTTCGAAATCGCCACGGATGATGTCCGCATAGTCCCGCGCTGCCTGCGAATCGCTTGGTAGAAAAGGACGGGCCGGGGCGAAGCAGGATTCCGCCAAAACCAGCCCGGGAACGCAGATCAGAGGGACCATAGATTGCAATGGGAGTAGGTGTGTCAACCTTGGGTTTCTCAAACCTGTTATCTCCTTGATCGCGGACACTGGCCGTGACTAGTGTTTGCGTAACCAAACTACAGCTAAAGCACGATATTACATCTTGCGGTTGAAAGTATACTATCGTAACTCTAGGCTTCAAGTGGAAATGCCTAGGGTCGCGCCATTGAAGAAAGCGTGAGCCGGGCCATGAACTGGGACATCGAAGCACCAAATGTGGTTACGGAAGCCAGGTTCCGCGAACTCGTGGAAAGCGGCTATTGCGCAGAAATCCTGTGCCAGGAGTCGGCACATAAGAAAGGCCCCAGCTATTACGGGGTCTGGATTATGCGTGTTGTCTCTGATGACGGGGTGGAAAAGCTCCTCGTCACCGCCCGCACGCGGACGACCTACAACGATATCAAGATCCGCGAGTTCAAGACGGTCTCTGGCGTGGTGTCATTCTTCATTGGCCTTGGCTTTGCCCATGTCGACCTGCCGCTTGAGGCGGGGACAAGCTGCACGCATAAACTCGCCCCGCCAGACAAAGCCCCATCAGACTTGGGCACTGGCAGCTAACCTCGTCTGTATCTGGCTGGTCGCAGCACCTGCCTCAGCGCAAATGGTCCTGGTCATGGAGAGCGACGGCTCTCTGACGCCGTCCCAATCCCAAAATAGCTTCGCGCGCAATTACAATGACGGCTTCGGTCAGGGGTCGGCAGCCGATGAACTTGCGATTTTCGGCAGCGATGACACTGTGCCAGAGCGTGAAGCGCTGCGCTTTGCAACCAGTGTCGGTCCGACTCCCCTGCCCCGCGCCGAGGTCCTCTCCGGGATTCAGACCACGGCCTTGCGCTATGCCGGTCATCCTGGCCTGAGTCGAGCCGGGCTTTCCGTGACGGATTGGCTGGCTCTCTATCGCGCCAATATCGAGGTTGAGAGCGCCTACCGGCAGGATGCAATCTCAACTGCGGGCGCTATTGGCCTCGGCCAGCTGATGCCGACCACTGCCCGAGATCTCGGCGTCGACCCGCGCGATCCGCTCCAGAACCTCGACGGCTCCGCCCGCTACCTCGCGATGATGCTGGCGACGTTCGGCGATCCGCATCTGGCGCTGGCGGCCTACAACGCGGGGCCGGACGCCGTGCGCCAACACGGTGGCATTCCCCCTTACCGAGAAACCCAGAACCACGTGGCCCGTGTCATGGCCGTTGTGGCCCGATTGGAAGGATCAAATTCATGATGTCCCAACCTTTTTGGAAATCATTCCTAAAAACACTTATCGGCAATGTCACGAGAGCGCGCAGCGCGGCAGTGCATTGGCGATTCCGCTTTATCCAAACAAGTTGGATTTCAAACCTCTTTGTCGCCTCGCTGGCGCTATTCCTGCTGATTGCCGAGCCCGCCCTTGCACAGAGCATCGATCTCTCCCCGATCCAAAGCCTGTTGCAGGGCATTGTCGATGCGCTGACCGGACCTCTTGGTGTGGTCATCGCCACACTCGCGGTTCTCGGCGTTTTCTTGAGCTGGTTCTTCAACATCATCGATCTGCGCCAAGCGCTTTGGGTGCTTGTCGGCATCGCCGGTGTTGCGGCTGCCCCGACGATCGTTGCTGCGGTCTTTGCCGGTGGCTGAGCGCGCGCCTCTCTTTCTCGGCCTCGTGCGCCCGCCGAAGCTTCTGGGCCTGCCCATCATGTACGCGATGGTCTGGCTCTTCGGTTCGGTGCTCTTGTTCGTCTGGGTCCAGCACATCGCGGTGCTGGGTGTCGCCGCCCTTCTCTATCCGGTGCTTTGGAAGGCCGCGGATTGGGACCCGCGTTTCATCGACGTGATGATGACGGCCCTGCAGGAGACACCGCCCACGCGCAACAGGTCCATTCATGGCGGGGATAGCTATGCCCCGTGATGACGCCCGTGATGCTGCGCTCGATGCCCGCACAATGACGCCAGACTGGTATGCGCGCGAGACCCGCCTCGCGCATATGCTGCCCTATGTGAGCCTCGTCGACGACCAGACCGTGCGGACCCGGGTGAACGAACTGTTCCGCTGCATCCGGCTCGAGGGGATCAACAGCTACACGACCGACGATGCCTATCTCGACAAGGTGACGGCGCTTTGTGCCCGCATCGTCGCGCAGCTCGGGCCGGAATTCAGCTATTACGTCCACAAGGTCTCCAAGGCCATCAAACCTGATCTCGACCCCATCCGTGAGGACAGCTTCGCGGGCGAGGTCGACCGGCGCTGGCGCGCGAAACTCGAGACCAGCGGGCTCCGCGACAAAACACTGACGCTCACCGTCATCCATCGCCCACCCGCCAAAAGCCTCCTGCCGTTCCTCAGCCGCAGCGCGCCGGACCGCCTGAGAGAGGAGACCCGCAAACGCCTGCAGCGCCTCGGTGAGGCCGTGAACGTCTTCCTCTCGGGGCTTACCGAGCTCAAGCCGCGCCTGCTGTCAGCCGGATCGGGAGAGTTGGTGGGATTTTTGGGCGCGCTCAACACTGGCACCGAGCTGCCGCTCTACCCGGCAAACACCTACGGCTTTTTGTCCTTCAACGTCGCCAATACCCGCGTGACGTTTCACGGCGACCATTTCGAGCTTTCCGAGGGCGTCGTGGGCCACCGCTACGGCAAGAGCTTCACCATCGGAGAATACTCGGAAGGCACCTCCTGCACCATGTTCGACATGCTGAACCTGCCGGTCGACATGATCGTCACGCACTCCTTCACGCCGATCAATTCGAACCTCATGGCGGGCCGCATAAAGCGGCAAAAGCGCCAGATGCAAGCCAGCCAGGACGCGGCCCTCTCGCTCATGGAAGCCCTTGATATCGCTGCCGATGATCTCGAGGCCAAACGCCAGAGCTTTGGCGAGCATCATATGGTCGTCACACTATTCTGCGAAACGCTCGAAGAGCTGCAAACCCTCAGCGCGGAGATCGTGAACGCCGCCGCGACCGAGGGCGTGAAGATGATCGGCGAGCGGGTCGCGGCCAAGGCGCATTACCTCAGCCAGCACCCCGGCAACCAGCCAAAGCGCGTCCGCGCCAGCGCCGTCACCAACCGCAACTTCGCGGATTTCGCGGCCTTCCACCGGACGCAGCTCGGCAAACCCGCAGCACTTACCCCTTGGGGCCGGGTCATCACCTATCTGCCCACGCCGGAGCAGAGCGCCTACCGGTTTTCCTATCACGAGCAGGGATCGCCCGACAAAGAACCGACCAGCGGCCATACCCTGATCATGGGACGACCCGGGTCGGGCAAATCGGTGCTGTCGGCCTTCCTGATGACCCAAGCCCGTCGAGCAGGGACGCGGATCTTCGTCTTCGACTACCGCCTCGGTATGGAGATGGCGGTCCGCGCGGGTGGCGGGCGCTACGCCTCCCTGAACGCAGGCCAGCCCACGGGCCTCAACCCGCTCTGGACCGAGACCGATGCGCGCGGCACCGCCTGGCTCTCGGATTGGCTCACAACCCTGCTCTACCGTGCCGACACGCCGCTCACACCGGCGCAGACCAACCGCATCCAGGAAGTCGTGCGCCAGAATGCCCAGGCCACAAACCCCGCCTTGCGGAACTGGCGGGATTTCGCGTCGCTTTTTGTGTCCACCGATGATGGCGGCGATCTGCACCAGCGCCTGCTCGAGTGGTCTGAGGACGGCCGCTACGGCTGGATCTTCGGACAGAGCCTCGAGGACACATTCTCGCTCAAGGGCGATGTCGTGGGCTTCGATCTGACCGGCATTCTCGACAGCGAGGCCGACAAGGAGCGGATGGCAGTTCTCTCCTATCTTTTCCGCCGGGTCGAGCGCGAGATCGAGGATCGCCGCCCCACCATCATCGTGATCGACGAGGCCTGGAAGGCGCTCGACAACGCGTATTTCGCCGAGCGGCTGTCGAATTGGCTGGTCACCGCGCGCAAGCAGAACACGGTCGCGGTGATGATGACGCAATACGCAAGCCAGCTTGAGCGCACCCGGACCGGCAAGACCATCGTCGAGGCGGTGCCGACGCAGATCCTGCTGCCCAATATCCGCGCGCAGCCTGCGGATTACGCCATGCTGAATCTCACAGAGAAGGAGCTCGACGTCCTTCTCAACACGGGCAGCAACAGCCGCTTGGCGCTGATCCGCGACGATCAGGGCTCAATCGTCGTCGATGCCGATTTGAGCGCCCTTGGACCCAATCTCACGATCCTTGGCGGCATGGAAAAGGGCGAAGCGCTTGTCGGCGCCGATTACCGCGACCGCCCAGACTTCTGGAGGCTTTAATGATCCGTATTCTTATCGCTTTGGCTGCGCTCGGCGCGCTGGCCTCCTGCACCCAGTATCGGGAGCCGCAGGCCAATTGCTTTTCCTTTCTCGCCTCGACGGCAGCGACAGCCCAGGATTGCCACTTCGCACCGCTCGGCGCGCCGGAGGGCGACGTTGAAGTCTAGCCTGCCTCATATCCTCGCGGTTTGCCTGCTGCCCGGTCTCGCCTTGTCTCAAGGCGTGCCGACCAATGACAGTGGGCTGACCGCGCGTGACATCGTCGAGACCGGCGATCGCGAGGCAGACTTGGCTGTTCAGGCTGACAAGCTGGCAGTGCGCGAACTCATCGCCGAGATCGAACGGGAGCAGCTGGAAACCCTGCAACGCATCCTCGATGCCCAGACCAGCTTCGGCGGTCAGGGCTTGCCGGCTATGGTCTCGGGGCTGGAAAGCGGCAGCGGCGATCCCGACCGCGCCGTGGAAGCCGTCTATGGCAGGGGCGAGATCGACCCCAATCCCGGCGGTGCGCAGATGTTCGGGGATGCTGCGGAAAACATCGAGCAGCTCATCATCCGCGTGGCTCAGGAGACCAGCGGCTTTGCGGGTGTTGGACGCGCAGGACTCTCCCCCGTCCAATGGCGCGCGCTGCTGCAAGCGCTGATCTGGCAGGAAAGCCGGTTTACGATTGGGGCACGGTCTCCCGTCGGCGCCTATGGTCTCACACAGATCATGCCTGGCACCGCCAGCGATCTCAGCATCAACCCGGAATATTATGACAGCCCCTACCTACAGGTGCATGGCGGCGCGCGCTATCTCGCGACCCAGCTCAACACATTCGATGGCAACATCATCAACGCCCTCGCGGCCTATAACGCCGGACCCGGCCGGGTTTTCGAGTATGGCGGCGTGCCACCCTTCCGCGAGACCCAGCACTACGTCCAGGTGATCCCCGAACGCTATAACCTTTATTTGACCCGTATCGGCGGGATCGAAGCGCTTGGCACGATCGACCCCGCACTTCTGGCCAATGCCAACCTCTCAATCACCGGGCACGGCGCGGCCTTCTATGGCAACAACTCGCCCGCCGCGATCAGGCAAGCCGCCCTGCGTATTGCGGATATCGTCGAACGGATTTCCGAGACCGAGGATTTACAGGAGAGCATCGCGCTTAACACCTATGCGCGCGCCGAACTGGTGCGCCTCGTGGCCGCCCGCATCCGGCTTCAGGCAGCGCGGACCCGTGTCCTGAGCGCAGAAGAATTGGCGCAGGCCAGCGCCCGCATGGCCGAAGGCGCGTTCATGGATTTTACGATCAGGGAGATAGACTGATGGGACATATTCTCATGAAGACGGCCTTGGCCACGACACTTGGGATTGGCCTGCATCTATGCACCCTGTCCCCTGCCGCAGCGCAGGGCGTGCCCGTCGTCGACACCCAGAATATCGCGCAAAACATCCAGCAGCTCCGGCAGATGATTGAAGACGAGATCCTGCAAAACGAGCAGCTGACGCAGCTCCGCGAACAGCTTGCCACACTCACGGATCAACTCGCGGAGCTGCAAAGAACCTATGAAGCGCTCACCCGACTTGCCGAGCTTCCCGAAATCATCCGGACGGAAATGGAAGACGAGTTGAACGGTCTGCTCGACCAGGAGTTCGGGGACATCCTCGCCACGATTGAGGCGATCAAGACTGGGGATTTCTCGGGCCTCTCGGGCTCCGGCGCAGGCGAAATCGAAACCCAGATGGACCGGGTGCTGGCCGATCTCGGCTTCGATGAAGACACGCTCTCGGAAATGGCCACCAGCGGCAATCCCGGGGCCAACCGTGTGGCCACGCAGGCAACAACCGGCGCACTCGTCTCAGCCGCCGCCCAGAACAGCTATGAAGATGCCGGCCAGTCGCTCGAGCGGGTAGACCGCCTTGTCGGGCTCATTGACGACATGGAAGAGCTCAAGCAAAGCGTCGATCTCAACACGCGCGTGACGGCGGAACTCGCCATTGCGCTCGTGGCCATGTGGCAGCTCGAAGCCGTGCAAACCGTGGGCGATGGCACCGGCGGCGTGATCGATGCCGCCACCATCGCCGAGGAACAGCGCTTCATGGATTTCACCTTGCCGGACCTACGGGCCGAGTGATTGAGGGGTGTGACACGTGGCGAGTGAACAAGAGATCATCGAGGAAGAACTGGTCTACGGTGCCTTGCGCCGCGAACGGCTCTGGCAACGCCTTGGTCTGGCAGGTCTTGTCTTCGGCATCATCGGCTGTCTGAGTGCCGCGGCTGTCTCGATCCTCGATGTCGATCCGCCCCCCGTCGTTGTCCCCTATGATCCCGCCACCGGCTTTGCACTCCCCGAGGCCTCGGTGGGCGCTTCCTCGGTGACCGCCAACCAGGCGATCATCGAGGCGGAGGTCTTCCGCTATGTGACCGACCGGGAGATCTACAATCAGCTCGATAACGATCTGCGCATCCGCAGCGTCCTGCGCCGCTCGGACGGGGCCGCCGAGAGCAGGCTGCGCCAGATATGGAACAGCGCCAACGAGAATTACCCGCCGACGGTCTATGGCCCCAATGCTCGGCTCGACGTGGAAATCCTCAGCATCAACCGGATCGGCACCAACCGCGCCACGGTGCGCCTGCGCAAGCGCCTGACCTCCATCAACGGCACCCAGACCGGCCTCTTCACCGCGACGCTTCTCTTCGAGTTCCGCCCGGAGACCCGCCGCTCCATCGATGAGGTCTGGACCAATCCCTTCGGCTTCACCGTCCTCGAATATTCCATCCGCTCCGACAGATTGGAGAACTGACGTTGTTGTTTATAAGATCGCTTATTTTTGTCATTGCCCTGTTGCCCGGCCTCGCCTCTGCCGAAGCCATCCCGCGTGGCGGTCCCAACGACAGCCGAGTGCGCTTGGCCACCTACCAGGAGGGTCAGGTCTACCGTCTCAGCGTCTCGCTTACCCATGTCACCACGGTCGAATTCGGTGAGGGTGAAAGCATCCGCTCGATCATCGCGGGCGATACCGAGGGCTTCGAGATCGATGGCGTGCCGGGCGGGCAGGCCTTCGCGATCAAGCCCGTCGCGCGCGGTGTCCATACCAATGTGACGGTCTACACGAACAGGCGAAGCTACTATTTCAACGTCCAGGAGACCCGCAGCCCGACCTTCTACGTGGTGCAGTTCCGCTATCCGGAGGACGCTGCGCGCCCAACCCGGGCCATCGCGGCCCAAGCGCCGAACTACAACTACGGTGCCAGCGCGCGGACCGAGTTCACGCCAACCCGCATCTGGGATGACGGGACGTTTACATATTTCGAATTCCCACGGAATGCGCCGGTGCCTGCGATCTTCCGCTACGCGAATGGCCGAGAACGGACGGTCAACACACAAGCCACCGAGGACGGCGTGATCCGGGTTTCAGGCGTGAACCGACAATGGGTGCTGCGGATCGGGGAGGAGGTGGTCTGCATCGAGGCCACACCACCTGCGGGGGTAGGCTCATGAGCGATACTGGAAACGCAGACCTCGAGAAACGTCTCGCGGCTCTAGAACAAGGCAAGGGCGCTGGTTCGCCCCCTGCCCCACGACGCTCACCGCTGCTCGCTTTGGTCGTCGTCCTCGTGATCGGCGCGGGCGGTGCCTTGCTCTATCTCATGTCCCAACCCGAGGAAGAGGAAGCCCTTCCCACGGCCACGCCGGACGTGTTCCAGAACGAAGGCGACGGGTTCGGCGCCATCGAGACCTTGCCCCCGCCCGAGCCCGAGGTTGTGTTCGTCGCACCCGATCCGGTCGAGCCCAATGCTGAGCTTTTGGCGCAGATCACCGCCCTGCAGGCCCAGATCGAGGAGTTGCGTAACGCCCCTGAACCAGTTGTCGAGGAAGACACCGCCGCCGCAGAGGCAATTGACGCGCTGACCGCTCAGATCGCGGCGCTGCAAGCCGCCTCGGAAGCCGCACAGCAACGATTTCAGGACGAACTGACGGCGCGGGATCGCAGCCTTGAGCAACTCCGCATGGATCTGGAACTGGCCCAACTCGAGGCCAGCCGACCGCAACCCGCGCCAATGGGCCCCACGGAAGATGAGCTGCGCGCACGCGAGCAAGAGCGACTGCGCCGCGAGGAAGAAGCACGGCGGCTGGCAGAACTTGAACGCCGCGCGGCGGAGGAACGCGCCTTCCAGGAGCGGCGCATCGCCTCGCCCACTATCGCCTTTGGTGGTACCTCGGGTGCGAATGAGACGGCTCTGACCGAACGGACCTTTGGGGAAGTGACGGATTTCGTTCTGAATGGCGCGCTGCCCACTTCGGTGACACAGGCAGAAGTCATCGCCAACCCGTCCAACACCATCATTCAGGGTACAATGATCCAGGCCGTCATGGAAACCGCCCTCGACAGTTCCCTACCCGGCCAGACCCGTGCCGTCGTTTCCGAAGATGTCTACAGCGTCGACGGCTCTCGTCTCCTGATCCCGCGCGGGTCCCGTCTCATCGGGCGCTATCGCTCTGGCGTCGATATCGCGCAGCGCCGGGTCACCATCGCCTGGGACCGGATCATCCTGCCCGACAACCAGACGATCCAGATCAGCTCTTTCGGGGGTGACGAATTGGGCCGCTCCGGCGTGACCGGCTTTGTCGACACGCGCTTCGATGAGCGTTTCGGCTCAGCGGCGTTGATATCGCTGATCTCCGCCGCGCCAAGCGCTGCTGCTGCAAACGTCCAGGATGAGACCGCCGCGGACGTGCTCGAAGACGTGGGCGATGATCTGGCCGATGCCACGGACAGCGTGATCGGCGACTACCTCTCGATCGGCCCCGTCATCTACGTCGACCAGGGCGCGCGCGTCACGGTGATGGTCGACCGCGATCTGGAGATTTTCTGAGCCCATGTCGCTGAGCTATCTCGAAACCTCCCTCGACAGGATCGCCGCCGCCACCCGCGACGATGTCATCGAGATCTGCATCAATCCTGACGGAAGCTGCTGGGGAGAATTCCAGGGCGATCACTTCATGCGAAAGCTGGACCAGATGCTGACCGCAACAGAAGTCAAAGACCTCGGCAACCAGATTGCTTCCTCCGCAAACACCACCATGAGCAAGGACCGCCCCATCGTCTCGGTCTCGATCACCTACAAAGGTCGCCCGATCCGGGCGCAGGTCATCACCCCGCCTGCCGTGCTCTCGGCCATGTCGATCAGCCTTCGGTTCTTTTCAAGCCTGCCGCTAGACGGGATCGCTCTCGATTTCCTCTATGGTAAGGAACGCAAGCTTGAAGAACTCCGCCTCGAGAAAACCCGCGAACTCCGCGAGGTTGTGGCGGCAGGCGTGATCGACGATGCCCTGGCCTTCTGCGTCGACAACAAGCTCAACATGATCGTCTCGGGCGGCACCTCCACCGGCAAGACCGTCGCCGCGCGGAAGATCCTCTCTCACGTGCCATCAGAGGAACGCATCGTCACCATCGAGGAAGCCGCCGAGCTTTTGCCGACCCAGCCCAATGCCGTGACCCTCATCGCCAATCGGGATGCGGAGTTCCAGACCGCCGATGTGCTGCTCACTGCCACGCTGCGCATGCGCCCGGACCGCATCATCCTGGGCGAGGTGCGCGGCAAGGAGGCCATGACCTTCCTCGAGGCGATCAACACTGGCCATGGCGGGTCGATGACCACGCTGCACGCAGAAACCCCGCAACTTGCCGTGCAGCGTCTGGCCATCGCCGCACTCAAGACTGAGATCCCGATGACCTATGCCGACATGATCCAGTACATCGAAAACTCCATCGATGTGATCATCCAGGCCGGTCGCCACGATGGCCGGCGCGGCATCACCGAATTTTACCTCCCCGGCGCAACTGAGATTGGAACTTCCCGATGAAGACATTTGAATACGAAATCCTGTCCTTTCCCATGACCCGAAAAACCAGTCTCACCGACATGCAGGCCAGCCTGAACGCGAAGGGGGCCGAAGGCTGGGAGGTCGTGTCGATCAGCTCCTCGGAATTCGCCAATGTCGGCCACACAGTTTTCCTGAAGCGCGAAACCACTATCATCGGAGCCGCGGAATGAAGCCGGCGCGGCTAACCCTTGCGCTAGTCGCGCTGGCCGTGAGCCTACTGGCTGTCCCTGCCTTCGCAGAGCGCAATATGGTGCCGACCCTCGATCGCAGCTTTGAGGTCTGTCCGGACCGGCCCGCTGAGCCCAACTGGATGCAAGAAATACCCCTGCGCCAAGCCTATCAACGCGTGTTGGTCCAGGATATCTACCGCGCCCAGAATCTCGAGCGCATCATCGAGACCGAAAGCTGCGACTGTGAAATCCGGTTTCCGTCTTGGGACGCTGCCGAGGCGGAGTTTCATGAGCAGCACGCGAGTGACGAACGCTGGATAATGCTGGAAGCATCCGACGCGTACAATCAGCGCGCCAACGACGTTCGCCTTGAGGCTAAAGCCATCTGCGAAACCGCAGGCAATTGGTAAGGCAGCCCCGTTATGAGCGTCGTCACCTATTTCGTTGAAACCTCCCAGGGCTATCTCGACACCGCCGCCGAAACCCAGTTTGGATCGGTTGCGGCAACGGTGGGCACACTTCTGGTACTGGGAACAACACTCGTGGTGATCCTCGTCTTCCTGAACATGATCTACCAGTACAAGGCGATGGACGGGCGCGCGGCTTTTTGGCTCGCGGTCAAGATCGGGCTCATCGGGATATTTGCAACCAACTGGGTGCAGTTCAACGCCCTCTCCTCCGCCATCCTTGCCGGGATCGACAGCATTGCTGGGGCGCTCGTGGCTTCGGTCGGCGGTGGAACTCCTGGCCCTTCTGGAACTTTCGCCGAAGAATTCGACCGGCTGATCGCGGAACTGGGCAACTATTTGAACGCTGCCGGGTCCGAACTGAACTGGATGGCCGGCGCCATGCTCGACATCGTCGGTGTTCTTCTGCTCTCAATCCTCGGCGGACTGGCCGCCTTCATCCTCGTGGCCTCCCGACTGATGATCGCGCTCCTGATCGGGATCGCCCCGGTGATGATTTTCCTGACCCTTTTCGAGGTCACCAAGGATTATTTCACGCGCTGGCTTTCGGCCCTAGTCTCCTTCGCGCTCTACCCGATCGTCGTCGCAGGCGTATTCGCAACGATCACGGGCGTCTCCTCTGCGTTGATCGGCGAGCTTGGCGATCCTGAAGGTGCCACTAATATCGGCGCGCTGATTCCGTTCTTTATGATGGTGTTGATGGCCAAGGGGTTCATCGTCGCGACACCATTCATCGTACGGGCGATTTCCGGAAACATCATGATGCCAGCATTGTCTGGCGGACTGGGTGGCGGCTACAGCTTCGCCCGCGCCGCCATGGGCAGCCAGCAGGCCTACAACCGCTACCTGATCGGTGGGGCAAGCGGCGCGGAATATGCAGCCCTCAGGGCGCGGCAGTTCTTCGGGGCACAGCAGATGCCTGTGCGGCAAGGGATGGGACAAACTGGTCAGGCAAGTGGCTCAGGGTCACCAGGGACCGGGTCTCAGATGTTGGCGCAACTGGCGAGGCTGGGAAGGTTGGGGAGACGATGAGGGTCAATACGGGCACTCGACAGAATCGTCCAATGTGGCGTCAACACCTAGTTTCATAGGTTCATCGTCCGCCCAAGAAACCTTTTTTCTGTAAACTAAAGATGTTTACAGTTACCGCAAAGGCGATTTGTACCAAGAGGATTTTGAACGATCATAAGCGCTTACCAGCGCGTGGGCGCGCTTTTCTACTTCTGCTTGTGTCAGACCTGGCACGAAGAGAGCCGTCCCGATCCCAAAACCTGTCACGCCCGCGGATATCCAGCTGCTAAAGTCAGCTTCTCCGACTCCGCCAACCGCAAAGGTTTGCGTATCCTTCGGCAGAACTGCCTTGAGAGCCATGAAGCCGTTCAGACCGAGTATTGACGCTGGAAAGAACTTGAGCGCGTCCGCGCCGGCCGAAAGGGCACTAAAGCATTCTGTTGGCGACAGAACACCCGGAAAGGACTTGAGTCCCAAAGATTTTGTTCGGCGAATGACGCTAACATTAGCGTTAGGGGAAACGATCAGAGAACCACCAGCTTGGGATACCCGCTCGACGTCGTCTTCCGTCAATACCGTACCCGCCCCAATCTCAGCGACGTTCGCATATTTCCGGGCCAGTTGCTCTATGGACTGGAAAGCTTTCGGAGAATTGAGAGGCACCTCGATCCTGCTGATCCCAGCCTCGATCAGAGCCCCACCAAGTCCTTCGACCTCCTCAGGACTCACACCTCTGAGAATTGCGACAATCGCCCGGCTCATCTTACCAACTCCGCATAGGCGTGCCGCAGGCCAGAAAGCGTGATATCTTTGTCATCGACTATGATTGCATTGATCCCAAGGATCTTGAGACCTGCTCTGTATAGTTCGACAAGACGCGAATCTCCAATAAGGACGGTCTTTTGGTCAAGCCATTTCTGCCCCACACCACCAAGCTCTAGACCAAGCAGATATCCTGAGAGCTCCGACCTGAGATAAGCATTTTCGGTGTTACGCAAAAGCGCCTTTGCTCGGATCGAAAAGAGCCTTGAAGAAATTCTAGTTGGGTCTTTGATCACAGTTTCCAGTGCCTCGATGAAAGCGTCCTGATCCCAGCCTTCACCCCCGAGGGAATGACGCAAAACCGACTGTGACGAAAGCAGGCTAAATATCTCACCAGTTATATGGGTGTGAAATTCGGTGATCGTTCTATCGGAAACACGGACCCATTTGGTGTGTGTTCCCGGAAGGCAGATCACCCCTTCAAAATCCGGTTGTCCGGCAAGAAAGCCAGAGATCTGTGTTTCTTCGCCCCGCATAACATCAGCGGGTTCCAATTGCTTGAGGCCAGGAATAATGAACGTTTGCAGTCGCACATCCCTTGTTTGGGGAGTGACCGCTTCGCTAAGCCCCGGCGGAGCACAAGGCACGGCTGAGTATGGGGCTTCCTTCCACCCCTCTCGCGCACCCGCCATCCCACAAACGATGACCGGAATTTGTCCATTGCTTCGAAGTGCATCTTCAACAGTTTCCATCAACGCCGCTTCAAATTCTTCGGGCCTAAGACGTGACATTCCCAACTCCGAACGACAAGTCGCAAGCACCTCGCCGTCACCCGCAATCAGCCAGGCACGAAGGTTCGTCGTCCCCCAATCTACAGCAATCCATTCTACGTCCATGACCATCACCCCGTCACCGCCACGCCGCCGTCGATGACGAGCGCCTGTCCGGTCATCATGCGACTTGCGGAGGAGGCCAGGAACAGCGCCCCAGAAACGATATCGTCGGGCTTCAGATGCTCCTTTAGGCATTGCTTTTCCAGGTGAGTGGCTAGCGACGCTGGATCAGCCCATTTGTCCAGCTGCTTTTGCGTCAAAACCCAACCTGGAGCCAATGCGTTCACCCGAATACTTTGGGAGCCGAATTCCCGCGCTAAACTGCGGGTCATGCCGTTTAGTCCGGAGTTGGCCGTTGTATAAAGCGGGTAACCAGCCCCGCCCATCATGTAACTGATCGATGTGACGTTTATGATAGATCCGCCACCCAACGTCTTCATGCCCTCCACGACAGCCTGACAGGCAAAGAAATGGGCCTTGAGGTTGATTGCCTGCATCCAGTCCCAAAACTCCTCGGTAACCTCCTCGGTGCTGTGGCGCTGGTCGTTGGCGGCATTGTTCACAAGGACACTGACAGGGCCGTGGGCATCTGTGACTTGCGCGATGGCGGCCTGAAACGCGGGAGTGTCAGTGATATCGCATTGGATGAACAATGGGCGATTGCCGGTCTCGTCCTCCATAGCGTCCACAAAGGCCGCGGCGTCGGAGCGCCCCACAAAAGCGACCTTGGCACCTTGCCGCAAGAAGCCTTCGGTTAAATTCGCGCCGATGCCCGAGCCTCCGCCGGTGATGAAGACGCTTTTGCCGTCGAGATCGTGGAATGTTGCAGTCTGGGTCATCAGTGGCTCTCTCGGGTGACGGGGCGGGTGTCTTTGCCGACAAGGAAATCAAGGTCCGCGCCCTGATCCGCTTGCAGGACGTGATCCACATACATTTTGGCATAGCCGCGGGTGTAATGCGGCGGTTCGGGTTGCCATGCGTCGCGGCGCTCGGCCAGTTCTTCTTCGGATACGAGCAATTCCAACTTGCCCTGACTTGCCGAAAATTTAATCCGGTCGCCGGTTTTCACCAGCGCAAGCGTTCCGCCGTCGTTCGCCTCGGGCGTGACATGCAGGATCACCGTGCCAAAGGCCGTGCCCGACATGCGGGCGTCAGAAATGCGCACCATATCCTTGATGCCTTCTTTGACCAGTTTGGACGGGATAGGCATATTGCCAACCTCGGCCATGCCCGGATACCCTTTTGGGCCGCAGCCCTTAAGAACAAGGATGCTGTCCTTAGTCACCGGCAGATCATCGTTGTCAATTGTGGCTTTTAGCTCTTCAATGTTTTCAAAGACGTAAGCCTCTCCTTCGTGCTCCAAAAGATGCTCGCTTGCGGCAGAAGGCTTCACGATGGCCCCACGTGGGGCGAGGTTGCCTTTCAAGACCTTGATGCCAGCCGATGGCTTCAGAGGGCCGTCGATCGAGTAGATCACATCGCGGTTCCAGCATTCAGCACCGTCTGCATAGGCGCTGATGTCACCACCAAGCACAGTTTTGGCTTTACGCAAATGCCCTGACAACTCTTTCAAGATCACAGGCATACCACCAGCGTAGCAAAAATCTTCCATCAGGTACTTGCCAGACGGCATGCAGTTGACCAACAGGGGAACGTCGCCGCCAAGGTCAAAATCTTCCAGTTTCAGATCAATGCCAACACGGCCAGCTATGGCCAGAAGATGCACTACTGCATTTGTGGAACCGCCAACGGCAGCATTGGCCAAAATCGCGTTTTCCAAAGATGCCCGCGTGATAATGTCCGAAGGTTTCAGGTTTTCGTCCACCATTTCGACAATACGGTTGCCGGTAAGGTGCGCCAGCGCCATGCGACGTGAATCCACCGCTGGAAGGGCTGCGTTTGTCGGTAGGCTTAGGCCCATGGCCTCAACAAGCGACGCCATGGTCGAGGCGGTGCCCATTGTCATGCAGACACCTTTTGAGCGGCTCATACCGGATTCAGCCGCCATAAAATCTTTCAAAGTCATGTCACCGGCGCGGACCGCTTCCGAGAATTTCCAAACATCCGTGCCAGACCCAATGTCATTGCCCTGCCATTTGCCATTCAGCATCGGCCCAGAGCTAACCACGATAGATGGCAAATCGACCGAGGCCGCCCCCATCAACTGGCCGGGTGTTGTTTTGTCACAACCACCCAAAAGAACAACGCCGTCTATGCCATAGGCGCGGATCGATTCTTCGACATCCATCGCCAACAAATTGCGAAACAGCATAGCGGTTGGCTTCATCTGGGTTTCGCCGAGTGACATCACGGGGAACTCTACGGGAAAACCACCGGCTTCCCACACGCCGCGCTTCACGCCTTCGGCCAGATCGCGCAAGCCGCTGTTGCAGGGCGTCAACTCCGACCACGTGTTGCAGATGCCAATGACGGGGCGGCCATCAAAAGCATGATCTGGAAA
This sequence comes from Fluviibacterium sp. S390, assembly GCF_049800695.1. Lineage (NCBI taxonomy): Bacteria > Pseudomonadati > Pseudomonadota > Alphaproteobacteria > Rhodobacterales > Paracoccaceae > Meridianimarinicoccus > Fluviibacterium sp. S390. The sequence goes on from NZ_JBNAFN010000022.1 coordinate 64,102, forward strand.
GCCTTGGTTCTTCATCCAGCTGCGATGGATGAATCCGTCCTTGTCCAGCTTTCCATACCAAGCGTGGTTGCGGCGGTCTTTTGTCATTAAATTTCTCTTTCTTGCCAGTCAGGCGATCGGATTGGAACTCAGGCTACTGAGCCATGCACGATGTGAAATCGCATGCGATGCGACATTTCCGGCCTGTTTTTCCAGATGGTCGACGGTCGCCCGAGCGAAATCCCGCAGTTTGCGGTCTTGGGCCATGCGTTCTCGCGCGACACTTCGATTGAGCAATCCAAGACCGTCAAGAACCGGATAATGCAGAAGCTCTTCCACATGGGGAAGGCCATCCAAATCGTTGGTAAAGTCTTCCGGCCCGGGCATCCGTTCTTGCCAATTTATCAGTTTCTGACGCACTTGCGGCAGGATGAAGTCTGTTTCTACGTCGCGCCAGAATGGGCTGTCATCCCGTTCACTGACGTAGTGCAGATTGATGAAGTCGCGAAAGTCGTCCACTTGTTTTGCGATGGCCGCATTGTAGCGCTGCTGATTTTTCTGCAAGGGAGCGCTGATCTGCAACAAGTGGCGGCGGCAAAACAGTAAAATCGCGACGATAGTGCCGTGGATTGAAGTCGCTTCCAAAGGTTCGAGAAAACTGGATGCAAGCCCGAGCGCAAGAACGTTGCCGCGCCAGACCTCGGAGATACGTCCCGCGTCGACAGGAATATCGGCGCGTGGCTCGATCTTGCGACCAAGCACACCCTCGATCTCCGCCAAGGCGATATCAGGTGACGAATGGCGATCCGAATAGACATATCCGCATCCGATCCGGCCCTGCGTCGGGATCTGCCACATCCACCCCGACGCTTGTGCCCATGCGTGCGTAAAGGTCGGAATTTCCTCGTCTTCGGCAAGGTCTAGCCAAAACGGCATCGCGCGATTGACCGGCAGCGCGTCGGAATAGCTTACCCAACTTGCGCCCATGGTCCCTTGGATCAATGTGCGGCGGAAGCCGGTGCAGTCGATGAAGAAGTCCCCTGCGATCGTTTCCCCAGTATCGAGTCTCAATTTGGTAACGCAGCCCGATTTGCCATCACGCTCTGCACTTTCCACAAGAGCATCGATCTTGGAGATGTCAGTTGCCTTGCGGCGTAAGTAGGCTCCGACTTTGGCCTGGTCAAAATGATAGGCGTGGTGAAAGCGGCTTACAGGAACGCGGCGGCCCCCCATTTCGGCTACCGGCGCTTTGCCGGTTTCCATGAGCTTGGCGAAGATATGCGGCGCGGAAACGGAGCGCCCGGCGGCAACGCAAAAGGTGTCGATCCAAGACCCCGCCCCCGGAATCCGATCGGTCAGAGCATAGGCATCATCAATCGGACCATCGTAGACATGGCCAAGCCGCCGCCAATCCCGATGGCGTATTCCATACTTGATTGTAGCATCGGTATGGGCGAGGAAATCTTCCTCGTCGAAGCCGAGTGATTGTAACACGCCGCCGAAGACTGAGGTTGTACCTTCGCCCACACCGATGGTCGGGACTTTTGAGCTTTCAACGAGCGTGATACGCATTGGTATCCCTTGCCGCTCGCTTTCTGTCTTAAACAGGTGCGCAGCTAGCCAGCCGGCGGTACCCCCGCCGACGATCACCAGATGGGTCGGGTCGGATTTGGTCATGCCACTCGCATTACTTTTGCCCCGGACAGCCAGCCCGGAAGCCAATCGCCGTGGGCAGCAATCAGGGCGTCGACCAGAGCCCATATCTGGTCTAGGTCCAGTTCTGCGCCAGTATGCGGGTCCATCATGGCAGCATGGTAAACATGCTCCCTATTCTCCGTTAGCAACGCCCTAACGGTCAGTTCCTGCACATTGATGTTGCTGCGCATAATCGCGGTCAATTGCGGTGGAAGCTCAGGCACTTGAGTTGGCTGAATACCGTTGCGATCCACAAGGCAAGGCACCTCGACTACGCATCCCTCGGGCAGGGCCGGAATGTAGCCTCGGTTTTGAACATTTCCGTAAATGACGCTCGGCACACCAGTCCAGACAGAGTTAATAATCTCAGAGGCGTATTCGATCGAGTTCGGGACCTCGATCTTATCGGCCTTTCGATATTCCTCCAGCTTGTCTTTCCAGTCCGCGATCTGCTCAACACAGCGCTTTGGGTATTCGTCCAGCGGGATGCCAAACCGTTCGATCAAATCTTCACGACCCGACTTGATAAACCACGGGACGTACTCGGCAAAATGTTCGGAGCTTTCTGTCGCAAAATAGCCCAGCCGTTTCATCATCTCATAGCGCACCTTGTTCGGGCAACGCGGATTCGAGGCGCTTTCGGGCCGCGGAAAGATACCCTGTTCATATCCCTGATGAAGTTGTGGGTAGAGGTCACGGTAGCTTCCATCAGCTTCTACCTGCTCAAATTTCAGGAAGTATGCGACATGGTTAATACCTGCCGACAAATACCGGATATCGTCCACCGGCAATTGAAGGTCACTTGCCAGTTCGGCAGCTGTGTGTTGCACGGAATGGCAGAGCCCAACTTGCTTGATATGCGGATAACGCTCGGCAATAGCCCACGTATTGATGGCCATCGGATTCACGTATTGCAGCAACAACGCATCCGGGCAAACGGCAGTCATGTCTTCACAGATAGACCAAAGGTGCGGCACAGTCCGCAGACCCCGCATGATCCCACCGATCCCGAGGGTGTCGGCGACTGTCTGATCTAGACCAAATGACTTGGGGATTTCAAAATCGGTAACCGTGCAGGGTTCGAACCCGCCAATCTGAAAAGCAACGACGACAAAATCAGCGCCTTCGAGGGCCTCTCGTTGATCAATGTGAATCGAGTGTGTTGCCTCAACGCCAAGCGAAACAACCATTTTGCCGAAGACAACCTCGCTTTCTTCCAGCCGCTTTTGGTTAATATCCATGAGCGCAACATGCGCACCTTGCAACGCTTCGCGCTGAAGAATGTCCCCGACGATATTCGTCATAAAAACTGTCGATCCGGCGCCGATAAACGCAATTCTTGGGTTCGTCATAGTGGTCTCACTTTCTTACTTGGTCTTTTGGTCACACCCGGTGCCCTTCGATCACATAAATCGTTTCAGGCCATGCCAACGGCAGGTTGATCCCAGCCGTCATCATAGCCCGGCCTGACAATCGCAATGACACCGCCTTCAGCGCGTTGTCGCCACGTGAATGTGGCGATACTTGCTCGGGATTGGCGAGGCGGATTTCATAAAACGCGTCTGTTTCTAGGCCGCTCAGGCGTAGGGCGCGCGGCAGGTTCTGCTCCGAAGTTGCAGATTGTCCTGCGAAGACGACGAAGCGGTCCCCATCTTTTGCGACCTGAATTTCTGCGGTCACCGCAGGGTCGTCGCTATCGAGGGCATGAATGTCCCCAGCCATCATCCAGTCGCGGTTTTCTTTAAACCAGGCAGTGATGCGCGCCAGTTTGGCCTCGTCTTCTTTGCTGAAGCCACGCAAATCGCTCTCGAATCCCATTTGGCGCATTGCAGCGATCCATGCCCGGAACTCCATCGTCAGGCTGCGGCCTGTCGTGTGCGAATGTTCCGCACCGACATGGCTGCCCGTTATGGCCGATGGGATCAACAACGCAGCGGTCTGTTGCATCCGCAGTCGTTCGTGCGCATCGATGCAATCTGACAGCCAGACTCGGCTTGTGTGCTGTAGGATGCCATAGTCAATCCGACCCCCACCCGAAGCACAAGTTTCGATCTCTACCCCAGGGTGGACCTCACGCAACCGCGCGAACAATTCCATGATACCACGTGCCTGGGCTGCATCTGGCATCGGCAACAGACGGTTGTGATCCCATTTGAGGTAGTCGATCTCATTTTCAGAAAGGATCGCATCGAGTGCGGTAAACAAGTAATCGCGAACCTCGGCCCTTCCAAGATCGAGTACCAACTGATAGCGCCCGGTGACTTGATCAGCCGGTCCCAACACCCAGTCAGGGTGGGCGCGGTAAAGATCACTGTCGGCGTTGACCATTTCTGGTTCCACCCAAAGCCCGAACGTCATACCAAGCTCGTGTACCCTGTCGATCAGCGGCGTCAGCCCATCAGGCCATTTGCGCCGGTCGATCTGCCAATCGCCAAGGGATGAAGTATCGTCATCACGCTTGCCGAACCAACCGTCGTCCAGCACGAACCGCTCTGCCCCGATACAAGCGGCGCGCTCAGCCATGTCGGACAAGGTTGCGAAATCGTGGTCAAAATAGACGGCCTCCCAGCAATTGTAATGTACGAGCCGTTTGCGTGAAGGATCTGACCAAGTAACAACAGCGTCCCGTACATGGGCCTGCAACTGCACTGCACAACCATTGAGGCCTGTGTCAGACCGAACGATCGTTAGTGGTGCGGTCTCGAAGTGCGTGTTGGGTGCACGTTCCGAACCTGCGCTATTGCCGAACTGGATCATGCGGTGACCATCCGGCAGTTCCTCAGCAATCATCCTGTGCCCACCTGGCCAGCCATAGGCAAAGGCCATCGCTTCACCTCTGGTAAAGCGTGCGTCGGGCGTTGCAGTATAAACGAAAGGTGGCGTTTCGTGGCCAGAGCGGCCTTGCCGTGCTTCACGCAGTCGGGCGCCAACCGAGAAAGACTGACGCTGCATCCGGAATTCTCCGTTCCAACGACCCGAGAACTCGATCAATTCGGCCTGCGCGCCAGGGACCGGCAGGACCGGTGCCGAAAGCCAGTCCAATCTGACCGGCGAAAGTGAATCGATGCTGGCCCGAAGGGTCAACACGCCATCAAGAGTAATTTCGGCAGTATAAGTCAGGTCACCCGAAACAGCCGAGACAATCAGAGTCTGACTTTTAGGTGTGATTGTTGCCGGCTCAAACCGCAGGGAAACCTCGGCACCGTCGGTGTCGAGAACGCGCAAGGCCGGCTGGCCCAAATGGACGCCATCGGAGACCGGGCATATCGTTAACCGCGGCAATGCATCCACCATTCCACCGGTCATGTCCCTGCAGCCTGCGGCGGCCAATTGGGACAAATCTTCGGCTTCGGATAGACGCGGGCCAAAATAGGCAATGCATGGAAGTCCGTTCGTTGGTTCCAGCACGAGTGTCTGAGTGCGATCGTCGATTCGGTACATTAGGCCACCACCTTGAAAGCTGCGTTGACCAGACGCTTTGTGTAGTCTGTTTTTGGTGCTTCAAGCACTTGCGATGTCGGACCGGTTTCGATGATGTCTCCGTGCTGCATGACCATCACGTTGTGGCATAGGGCCTTCACCACTTTCAGGTCATGGCTGATGAACATATAGCTTAGGTCGTGCTTTGCCCGCAGGTCTCGCAAAAGGTCGATGATTTGGGCCTGAATTGACAGGTCAAGCGCCGAAGTTGGTTCGTCGAGTAGGATGAATTCTGGCTGCAAAACAACGGCACGAGCAATGGCCAGTCGTTGCCGCTGGCCACCGGAAAACTCGTGTGGGAAACGTTGCATCGCATCGCGGGGCATCTGAACATCGTCCAGCGCCTGTCCGATCAGTTCTTCACGCTCGGCCGCATTTTTACCGATTCCGTTTACGATAAGTCCTTCTTCGAGGATCTGCCGGATGATCATGCGAGGATTAAGCGATGAAAACGGGTCCTGGAACACCACTTGGATACGGGTGCGAAACGGACGCATCTGCTTGCGGGTGAGGCCATCAATGCGTTCGCCGTCAAATGTGATTTGTCCGCCGTTCGGCTCCAACAGCCGGATCATGGCCATTCCCAGCGTGGTCTTGCCCGAACCGCTTTCTCCGACAACGCCCAACGTTTCGCCTCTCCGAATGCTGGCAGAGATATCGTTGACTGCAACAAGATCAACATGTTTCCGGCTCATCAAGCCGCCGTGCGCAATCCGAAATGCCACGCGCATATCTTTAGCCACCATCAGCGGTGCCGCGTCGGGATCCAGCTCATCTGGGCGACCCTTAGGTTCGCTTTCGAGCAGGTGACGTGTGTAAGGATGCTGGGGGTTGGCAAAAACGTCCTGTGTGTTTCCCCGCTCGACGACCTCGCCGTAACGCATCACGACCACCTTGTCAGAGGTCTTTTCGACAACTGTTAGATCGTGAGTGATCAATACGACCGCCATGTTATGGGATTTCTGCAGGTCTTTGAGCAGCGTGAGGATTTCCGCCTGCACGGTCACGTCGAGCGCTGTTGTTGGCTCGTCCGCGATCAGAAGGTCCGGTTTGTTGGCGAGGGCCATTGCGATCATGACCCGCTGGCGTTGACCGCCCGACATTTCGTGCGGATATTGGCTTAGCCGTGCCTCGGGATCAGGCAGTTGAACCTCTTGAAAGAGCTTTAAAACTTCAGCCATCGCCTGCTTCTTTGGCATCGGGCGGTGTATCTGAATAATCTCAGCGACCTGATCTCCGACCCGGTGGATCGGATTGAGCGATGTCAATGGCTCCTGGAAGATCATTGAAATTCGGTTTCCGCGGATTTCCTGCATTTCGAGCTCGGACAATTCCAAAAGGTCGGTTCCATCGAACCAAATCCGGCTATCGGCCCCGACACGTGCGTTTTCGGCGAGCATCGACATTATGGCCCGGGCAGTTACCGACTTGCCCGACCCGCTTTCACCGACAACAGCAAGTGTTTCGCCGCGCGCCACTTCGTAGGACAAGCCGCGCACGGCGTTTACGGTGCCGTGAATTGTGCGAAAGTCCACAACGACGTTTTCAATTTTCAATAGGGGATCAGTCATTGGAATACGGGTCCATTGCATCGCGCAGGCCGTCACCAAACGCATTGAAAGCCAAAACAGAGATTACGATCATTCCAACTGGCGCCATCAACCAGGGGGCGGCCGCGAAGGATTGGAAATCACGCACTTGATTCAGCATTGTCCCCCAACTGACCATCGGAGCCTGCACACCGACGCCAAGAAAGGATAGGAAGCTTTCCAGCAGGATCACTTCAGGTAATTGATAGGTTGCCCAAACGATGATGTGTGATGAAGTGTTGGGCACGATATGGCGCCCGATGATGCGTTGGTCCGATGCCCCGACTGCTACGGCCGAACGAACATAGTCCATTGATCGCAAAGAAATAACTTTGCCCCGTAGTTCGCGGCTCAGGTCCGCCCAACGGAGCAAGACAAGGATCGATGCGAAAAGGATGAAGACGGTGATGGGATCAGCGCGACGCGGCAGGATCGCCACAAGCGCAAGATAGAGCGGCAAGTCAGGAAACGACCTCACGAATTCAACGATGCGCTGAACCAGCATGTCGAAAACCCCACCAAAATAGCCTGAAGAAACCCCGACTATTGTTCCAATGAAACAGGAGGCGGCCATTACTAGGAAGCCCATGAGAAGGGTCACTCGTGTGCCTTCTACCATCCTTGAAAACACATCACGGCCAAGGGAATCCGTGCCAAGCAGGTGCACAAACCCTCCGTCGGTGGTTCCAACTAGGTGAGTCTCGAATTCTAGCCCCAAGAACGTCCAGGGATCACCTTTCACGAATAACGCGAGATTATGGCGAACCTCCGGGTCGGGCACGAATGTGATCTCGAACGTGTTGGGGTCCATCTCTTCGGCATAGCCTAGGATGTAGGGCCGGGTCAGGCCGCCTTCGGGCGCAAATATCTTTGGCATCTGCGGCGGGCTGTAGATGGCAGTTCGATCCTTCGTTTCACCATCATAGGGAGCGATGAACCCTGAAAAAACGGCTGTGATTACGATAATCATACATCCAATCAGTCCGACGACACCGTATCGGTTGCGCAAAAACCGGCGGCGGACAAGCTGCCAATAGGACAGACCCGGGCCCGTCGCGGTTTCGGCGTTCATTGTTTCTATGGTCGTGGGCACGTCAATCTGAGGTCGGTTATCGACCATCGGTTTGTCGTCGGTGGGGTTGTATGGCTGTTTCATTGGTATCCCCTTAATTCCGGCTCATCGTGGCGCGGCGAACCCGAGGGTCCAGCAGGGCCAGCATGAGGTCAGCGAACAAGTTGCCCAGTACCAGCAAAACGGCCACCATCATGAAGATCGCGGCGACGACATACATGTCGCGGTCGCCGACGGCGCTCAGAATCAATGGGCCAACCGTAGGAATGCCCAGCACGATTGCGATTTCGATTTCGCCCTTGATCATGTAATCGAACCGCGTCCCGATGTTCATGATGACTGGGTGCAGAGCATTCGGTACTGCATGCTTGAAAAGGACCTTGCGACGGGACAATCCTTTGGCGCGGGCTGTTTCAATGTATTGCATGTTCATTACGTCGAGCAGGTTTCCCCGCATCATCCGCGTGGTGTAGGCCTGTCCGGCCCAAATAGACACCACCAGGATCGGCCAAACATGCTTGAGAAAGTCCCAGAACTTCGCCCAATTCCACCCATCTTGTAAGATGTACTGAGGCGAATTGACCGCTCCAATATAGGGTGAGTGCCAGACGATAGCGAGGAAGTAGAGGATCACGAGCGAGATCACGAACTTCGGAATCACAATGCCCATGAAGGCAATCAGCGTGGCGATATTATCGCCCAGTTTGTATTGGTTGGTCGCCGCATAGATGCCCAATAGCACCCCGAACACCTGACCTATGACCAGCGTCAGAACAGCCAGCAGCAGCGTACGGGGCAGACGGGTGCCAATCACCTCTGTCACAGGGCGATTTTGCTCAAAGGACATACCGAAGTCGAAATGGAACACGATGTTCTTGAGCCAGGTCACGTACTGAACCGCAATCGGCTGATCGAGGCCGAGCCGCTCTCGCATCGCGTCAGCTTGGGGAAGAAGCTCGTCATAGGACTTGCCGGTCTGGGCTGCTGTATTGGCAATCCAACCGTCAACGAAATCGCCGGGCACAGCTTGGATGATTGCAAAGGATACGATGGAAATTCCCAAAAGTAGTGGGATCGACATCGCAACGCGTTTCGCAAGAAATACTAGAAAGTCCATGAGGGAAGTTCTCCCGACTTACGGCGTCATGAGGAAAGTGTAGCAATGAGGTGCCCTACCCCCGCGCTTTGCGGGAGTAGGACGAGTTTTGGTCACGTAGCTCAGTATTGGGCTACGGTACCAGGGAGGAGCTCTTCTGTTTGCAAGTCTGCAGGCACCCAGAGACGTTCACGGATCACCGCATCTTCAGCCCATTCGTACATAAAGACTGGTGTGCCAGGATGCGCATTGCGAACCCGCTTGTTCACCAACAAAGCCGCAGGGACCTGAACCAATCCAATATTGTAGAGGTTCTCTGTGAGGATCGACTGCATCCTATTGGCGATTTCCGCTTGTTCAGCCGCGTCACTGGACGCGTTGAACCGCAGAACGATATCCGCTAGTTCAGCCTCGAACGGCAGAAACTCACGACCATCAGGCCCGGCCAGGTGGAATGCTGGGCAGATTTCAGACGTTGGCAGGTTGCCGCAGGTTTCCCGCGTGGGCACAACAAAACTCACCCGCTGCAAAATCGCTGAGAAGCTGCCTGAGTTGCGGATCGGATCAAAGCTGGTCTCATCTACCGGCGTTGGCAACACGCGAATTCCGATTTCAGCTAACTGCGATGTCACCGCTTCGACCTGCTTGCGGTCGTCATTTCGCTGGGACTTGAAGGTCATGTCGATGACAAGATCTTCGCCCGTGCCTGGCAAGTTCAAGATCCCGTTGCCGTCCGTGTCTTCCAGACCGAGACCGGCCAGAAGCTCGCTCGCGTAACTCTGATTGAACGGAGTAAAGTCAGTCGAAGCCGCATCGTAATAGGGCGAGCCGCTCGCGAAACCACCCATATATGGATAAGCGAATGGACCACGCGCCAAAGCTTGTCCTAGAGCGTCACGATCAATTGCCGAGCTAAGCGCTTCGCGGAAATCGTGCTCGCGGAACAACCCACGCAATTCGGCGTCGTAATCGCTGTCAGCCATGTTCTGGGCGAAGTTCAGTTCGATCCGAAACGCCAGAGTCCGCGGTCCGAAGTTTGCCGTGACCGGCGCGTCTTCATCTTGGCTTTGCTTTAGCGCTTCAACATAGTTGCCGGGGTTTTCCATGTTCGACCAGTCACCGGTACCGGCGACAGCTTGTGTCGTGCGGTCGTCCCAGGTCGTCAATTTGAAATGCATCTCGTTGAGATAGGGCAGCTGGTTTCCGGCTTCGTCCACTTTCCAATAGTATGGATTGCGGCGAAGGATGACCAGCTCGTCAGGACGGTGCTCGACCGGTACCCATGCACCCAAAACTGGAACCGGAACATCACTTGCCGGCATTGCGTTCAGGTAATCGTCGTAGGAAGCATCGGAATTATAAGTCGGATGCGAATCGCGAAGCACATGGCTCGGCCCCGGGCAACCTTGAATATAGGCGAGACCCTCGACAACAGTTTCCGATTGTGCGCTTGGGAATACGAACTTGAATGAGTAATCGTCGATTACCTCAAGGGTCGCTCCGCCACCGAAAGAACCAGCCTGAATGCGGCTCGTGACGTTCTCGTCTTCGACATTGTCGTTCCACCAGAACGCGATGTCATCGGTATCAAACGGATCCCCGTCCGACCACTTGATCCCTTCCACGAGATGCATAGTCAGTTCTGTCATGTCTTCGCTCCACTCCCATGAGTGGGCCAAGTTCGGCAAAGGACCAGTCTGGTCTTCGGCACGAACTTGCCAACGCGGACCTTGGCGAACAAGGCATTCCTGAATGGCCATGTTGATGCCGCCCCATCCTTGATGCTGACCGGCCATCCAGTGGAAACCTTCTGGCCGTCCACCAATTACGTGGCGGAACACACCGCCGTATTCGCCGATGCCGTCGGACATGGCAGCAGTGTTGAATACCAATGGCTCAGCCGGCAACCGCTCAGAGACGGGCGGAAGTGCGCCACTTTCGACCAGCGCATCGAGGAACGGCGCTTGGCTGTAAGTTTCGAGCGCACGGTACGAATACAAGTCGTCACGACCGATCAGGTCGTATTCAAGGCCAGCGAGGCTCCGCTCTGGGGGCATCTCATCGGCATTGGCTGCGGTGATTCCCAGCGTAGCGGCGCAGACGCCGCCCAGCAAGAATCCAGTACATGTGAGTTTGTGAATCATTCGGTTTCCTCCCTTAGACTTCTAGCACTCTCCATGACGGCATTTGTCTCTGCTTCCGGTTTTATAACAACTTCTTCCTGTTTTTGCAGTTTGATGCTAAAGTCTCATCTCAGCTGATAAGTCCCCGCCTTCGGGCCGAGACACGAAAGGCATAGCATGGCACAAAGGTTAGGTTCTGTTGACGCGACCGTTCCGTTTTCGGAATCTGTTGATCAGACCCGCGTGCCGACTCCAAACAACTTCATCATTGAGAGCCACAGACCGACACTCTTTGACACCCCCTTCCATCACCACACATCGGTGGAAGTGAATTTCCTTCAGAATTGTCATTTGGACTACTCATTCTCGGGCCAGGTAGCAAAGTTGAAGGCCAATCGACTGGTCGTGTTTTGGGGTGCTGCGCCACATAAAGTTACCGATGTCTATGGGGAAGGACGTATTACCAACATCTATCTTTCGCTGGGTCAATTCGTGCGTTGGGGTCTGCCGTCCGATCTCGTGAAAGCCATCCTGTCCGGCGAAGTAATTGCTTCTCGAAATGATGATCCATTAGACGCCTTGCTAATCAACAGGATCTACAATGAGAAGCACCTTGAGCAGCCCCCCTGGCGGCGAACGCACCTTGCCGAAATTGAAACGCGGTTGCGTCGGCTTGCGTTAGAAGGGTGGTCTACGCTGATTTCAAGCCCAAGCCGGGGCAATGGATTCTCAGTTAGGTCGACGACGATGCAAGAAGTCGAATCAATGTTGCGATTCATCTCCGAAAACTTCACCCTACCGATCAACGTGAAAGATATTGCGGCGGCATCAAGCTTGTCTCCGGCGCGCGCCGGGCAGGTTTTTCGGGATGTCTTGACCGTCAGTATCAAGAAGCATCTGACACGGACTCGTTTGTCCCACGCTCGAATGCTCCTAGGCTCAGGACCCATTGATTTCCGGCGATCAGCGTGATTCACCGTTCGAAAAACGAGCGGTGACATGTCTGATCTCTTCTGGCTTAGCGACGCGCAGATGGCGCGGCTTGCGCCTTTCTTTCCCAAGTCTCACGGCAAGCCCCGCGTCGATGATCGGCGCGTGTTGAGCGGAATTATCTTCATCAACCGCAATGGCTTACGTTGGCGGGATGCGCCCGCCGCATACGGTCCGCACAAGACCTTGTACAACCGCTGGAAGCGGTGGAGTGACAAAGGTGTTTTCGCGAGGATGATGGCTGG
>NZ_JBNAFN010000023.1:0-75275 GCF_049800695.1 Fluviibacterium sp. S390
GGTGGATTCACAAACGAAGTGCAAATTTTGTACGAATACAGAGAGTTGCATGGAGTATGAAGAATGGGAACCCACTATTGTCACCTGAAGCTGGACGAACGGCGCAAGCTCGCAAAGTGGCTGGAAGCCAAAATGCCGGTCTCAGAGATTGCGGATAGATTGTGCCGCGACCCCTCGACGATCTACCGGGACATTAAGCGGAACCGATATACTGACGAAGAAATACCGGAGCTGAACGGCTATCACGCTCTCGTCGCTCAAGACAAATACGAGCAGCGCCGTGCTGTCCATCGCAAGATGATCGCTCATCCTGAACTCAAGGCCGCCATCGAGGATCGGCTGAAGGCTGGCTGGTCGCCAGAGCAGATAGCCGGTCGCATGCGATTGGAACGTCATCCGATCCGCGTGAGCCACGAGACGATCTATCGCTTCGCCTATTCCAAGGACGGTCGCGAGGAGCAGTTTTATCGGCACCTTCCCGAACATCGCCGCCGCCGCAGGCCGCGTGGCTATCGCAAGCATAACCGGACCCACATCTTCGACGTTCAAAGCCTGTCCCACAGGCCTGAGCGCATCTCTGAGCGTGCCGAGTTCGGCCATTGGGAGTGCGACCTGATGATGTTCCGCAAGGAGCATGGAAAGGTGAACGTGACGTCTCTGGTCGAGCGCGTCAGTCGTTTCGCCGTTGTCATGCGCAATGAGGATCGCCAATCCAAACCGATCATGGAGGCGCTGATCCAGGGGCTAGCTCCCCTGCCCGCCGATGCACGCCAGTCGATCACCTTTGATCGCGGCACCGAGTTCTCCGCCTGGCGGCACCTGAAAGCCGGGATAGGTGCAGATGCATGGTTTTGTGACCCACAAGCTCCGTACCAGAAAGGCACAGTCGAGAACACGAACAACAGGCTGCGGAAGTATCTCCCCAGATCCACCGAACCGACGGCGCTGACAAATCGATACTTGAGGTCGATTTGCCACCGCGTCAATTCCACGCCGCGCAAGTGCCTCGGCTACCGAACGCCCGCTGAGGTGTTTCAAAGCGAGCTGATGGAGTTACAGAACCGGCTGGAGTAAAACGACATATCAGGAACTGCACTTCACCGTGAGCTCACATCAGAGCCGTCCTGTGCGCCCACCACAACGTCGCCCCTGATCTTGCGCTGCGCCGCGCCGCGCGTCACAGCGGCAGCGCGGTGGTGTTTTTCACCACCTCCAGAATGACCGAGCTTTGCATTTCCTGAACGCCGGGCAAGCTCACGAGGCGATCCTGCATCAGCGTCTGGTAGTGATCGATATCCCGCACCACCAGCCGCATGTGGAAGTCGAACTCGCCCAGCAACAGCACGGCGGACTGGATTTCGGGGATCGCGCGGATCTCGCGTTTGAAGGCCTCCAGCGCCTTGCGATCATGGCGCTTCAGCTTCACCCGCGTCACGACCACGGCGTTGAACCCCAGCTTGCGGCGATCCAGTTCCACATGGCGGCGCAGGATCACGCCGGCTTCCTGCATCTGGTTGATGCGGCGGGAACAGGGCGACTGCGAAATGCCGGCGATCTCGGCGATCTGGGTGACGGTCAGACTGCCATCACGCTGCATCGCCCGCAGGATTCTCAGATCGGTTTCGTCGAGATTGAGCATGAATTCCCTAAATTACCGCGTTTCTTGGCTGAAGTATGCGCACACCCTAGGGATCCCGGCCCAATCGGGCAAGAATGCACCGGAAAATCGGCTATCATGGGGAAAGGCGGCGATTCTCGTGGGAGGAGACATGAGATCCCGCACCCCGGCCGTCGTTCAGGGAGGACGCAACCATGACCGAAACCCCCAAGCTGACCTTCCCGCATCCCCCGGCGCGCCCGGATCAAAGCCCGGATTTCTCGGCGATCGAGGTGCCAGAGGCCGGGATTCTGGACGTGCCGCCGCTCGACCTGACCTCCATCGACGCCCGCCCCTATGCCAATGGGATGGTGCGGGTGCTGAACGATGCGGGCGAGGCCGTGGGCCCCTGGGCCGACTATATCGCCGACATCGACGCCGAGGCCCTGTTGCAGGGTCTGCGGGACATGATGACCATGCGGGTGATCGACCAGCGGCTTCTGAACGCGCAGCGGCAGGGCAAGACCTCGTTCTACCTGCAATGCACCGGGGAAGAGGCCATCGGCTGCGGCTTCCAACGCCAGTTGTCCAAGGGCGACATGAACTTCCCCACCTACCGCCAGCAAAGCCTGCTGATTGCGGCGGGCTATCCGCTGGAAGTGCTCATGGGGCAGGTCTATTCCAACCAGCTTGACCCGCTGGAGGGGCGTCAACTGCCGGTGCTGCATTCGTCGCGCGACTATGGCTATTTCAGCATCTCGGGCAACCTGGGCACGCAGTACATCCAGGCGGTGGGATGGGCGATGGCCAATGCCCTGTCGGGCGATGGCACCATCGCGGCGGCCTGGATCGGCGACGGGGCAACGGCGTCGAACGATTTCCACTCGGCGCTGCTGTGTGCCTCGGTCTATCAGCCGCCGGTGATCCTGAACATCGTCAACAATCAGTGGGCGATCTCTACTTATACCGGCGTCGCCTCGGGCATGGCCCGCACCTATGCCGCCCGTGCGCGTGGTTATGGCGTGCCGGCGTTGCGGGTGGATGGCAACGACTATCTGGCGGTGGCGGCGGTGTCGCGATGGGCGGTGGCGCGCACGCGGGCCGGTCACGGACCCGTGGCCATCGAATGGTTCACCTACCGGGTGGCGGCGCATTCCACCTCGGACGACCCTTCGGCCTACCGGCCCAAGGACGAAGCCCTGGCCTGGCCGCTGGGCGATCCGATCACCCGCCTGAAGGATCATCTGGTCCTGACCGGTCAATGGTCCGAGGAACGTCACACGCAGGCAGAGGCCCAGATCCGCGACGAGATCATCGCGCTGCAACGCAAGGTCGAGGCCGAGGGCACCTTCGTGAACCCCAAGCCGATCTCGCCCGCCACCATCTTCAAGGGGGTCTATGCCGAGATGCCCCCGCATCTGCGCCGCCAGCGGCAGGAAATGGGGTACTGACATGGCCCGGATGTCGATGATCGAGGCGCTGCGCGACGCCATGGACGTGATGCTGGACCGTGACCCGAAGGTTCTGATCTTTGGCGAGGACGTCGGTTATTTCGGCGGCGTCTTCCGCTGCACCGCCGGATTGCAGAAGAAATACGGCGAGGAACGGGTGTTCGACACACCGATCAACGAAAGCGCCATCGTCGGCATGGCGGTGGGCATGGCGGCGCAAGGGATGCGCCCCTGCGTCGAGGTGCAATTCGCCGATTACGTCTTTCCCGCCTACGACCAGATCACCCAGGAAGCCGCGCGCATCCGCCATCGGTCGAACCAGATGTTCTCTTGCCCGCTGGTGGTGCGGATGCCCACCGGCGGCGGCATCTTCGGCGGTCAGACCCACAGCCAGAGCCCCGAGTCGCTGTTCACTCATGTGGCCGGGCTGAAGGTGGTGCTGCCCTCGACACCTTATGACGCCAAGGGCCTGCTGATCGCCGCCATCGAGGATCCCGATCCGGTGATTTTCCTGGAGCCAAAGCGCATCTACAACGGCCCGTTCTATGGCAATCACACCGGCAAATCGGTGACCTGGGCCGGCCATCCCGGCGGCGAGGTGCCCGAGGGGCATTATTCGATCCCCATCGGCAAGGCCGACATCCGCCGCGAGGGCACCGCCGTGACCGTGCTGGCCTATGGCACCATGGTCTACGTGGCCGACGCGGCGGTGGAACAGACCGGGATCGACGCCGAGATCATCGACCTGCGCAGCCTGCTGCCGCTGGACGTGGACACCATCCGCGCCTCGGTCGAGAAAACCGGACGTTGCCTGGTGGTGCATGAAGCCACCCGCACCAGCGGTCTGGGAGCAGAATTGATCGCCGAGGTGCAGGAAAGCTGCTTTTGGCACCTGCACGCGCCGATCCTGCGGGTGACGGGCTGGGACGCGCCCTATCCGCATGCCGCCGAATGGGATTATTTCCCAAGTCCCGCGCGCATCACCCGCGCCCTGCACCAAGTGATGGAGGCTTGAATGAAGGTTCTCCCGGTAAAACTTCCTGACGTGGGCGAAGGCGTGACCGAGGCCGAACTGGTCGAATGGCACGTCAAGGTCGGCGACATCGTGCGCGAGGATGACGTGATCGCGGCGGTGATGACCGACAAGGCGACGGTCGAGATCCCCTCGCTCTATTCCGGCAAGATCACCGAACTGGCGGGCGAGATCGGGCAGGTTCTGCCCATTGGCACCGATCTGGTGATGATCGAAACCGAGGCCGATGCGGTCGAGGATCAGACCTTGGCCGCCGATCCTGGCGAGCCAGCAGCAGACAAGGGAGCGGTCAATCCCGAGACCACTAAATCGGCTGAATCCAAGCCACCTGCTCAAACCGAAAAGGCGGCGAAACCCGTCCAACAGACCCGCCCCCGTCCGGTTGCCGGAACCAGCGCCAGCGCCCCCCGCACCGAAGGCGCGTTGCCCTTGGCGGCCCCGTCCGTCCGCGCCCGGGCGCGGGATGGCGGCATCGATCTGCGGCAGGTGCCCGGCACCGGACCGGCGGGTCGCATCACCCATCAGGATCTGGACGCGGTGTTCAGCCGGGCCGATCACCCGGCAGCCAGCAGCGGGCCGGGCCTGCCACGCAGTCCCCGCATCGGCAGCGAGGATATCCCGGTGGTCGGGATGCGCCGCAAGATTGCCGAGCGCATGGCGCTGGCCAACGCCCGCATCCCCCATATCACCGTGGTCGAAGAGGTGGATGTGACTGCCCTGGAAGACCTGCGTGCCAAGTTGAACGACAGCCGGGGCGAGCGGCCCAAGCTGACCCTCCTGCCCTTTCTGGCCGCCGTACTGGCCCGCGCCCTGCCCGACCATCCCGAGATGAACGCCCATTACGACGACGAGGCCGGGGTCATCACCCGGCACGCGGGCGTCAATCTGGGCATGGCCACCATGACCGACGCCGGGCTGGTGGTGCCGGTCCTGCGCCACGTGGAAGCCCTGGGCCTGTACGACATCGCCACCGAGATCGCGCGGCTGTCCGAAGCCGCCCGCACCTCGAAAGCGCGGCGCGAGGAACTGACCGGCTCGACCATCACCGTGACCTCGCTGGGGCCTCTGGGGGCGCTGGCCACGACCCCGATCATCAACCCCCCCGAGGTGGCCATTCTGGGTGTCAACAAGATCGCCACGCGGCCCATGTGGGACGGCACCCAGTTCGTGCCCCGAAAGATGATGAACATCTCGGCCAGCTTCGACCACCGGGTCATCGACGGCTGGAATGCGGCGGTCTTCGTGCAGAAGATCAAGTCCCTGCTGGAAACCCCGGCCCTGATTTTCGTGGAGGTGTGAGGCATGAGACAGGACAGTTGCAAACTGCTGATCCTTGGCGCCGGTCCCGGCGGCTATGTCTGCGGCATCCGCGCGGGCCAACTGGGCGTGGACACCATCGTCGTCGCGGCCGACAAGCCCGGCGGCACCTGCCTGAACGTGGGCTGCATCCCCTCCAAGGCGCTGATCCATGCAGCGGATGAATTCCACGCCGCACGCAGCCTTGTGGGCGGCAATGCTCTTGGCATTTCGGCAGGCGCCCCCAGCATCGACCTGGCCCGCACCATGGCGTGGAAGGACGGGATCGTGAGCCGTCTGACCGGCGGCGTCGCCTCGCTGCTGAAGAAGGCCGGAACGCGCCATGTGCAAGGCTACGCCCGCGTTCTGGACGGCAAATCGGTCGAGGTCACGACCCCCGAAGGCCCCCTGCGCATCGACGCCGAGAACATCGTCATCGCCACCGGCGCGCGGCCCTTTGAACTGCCGTTCCTGCCCTTCGGCGGCCCGGTGATCTCTTCGACCGAGGCGCTGGCGCTGCCCGAACTGCCGAAACGGCTGTCGGTGGTGGGCGCGGGCTATATCGGGCTGGAAATCGGGATGGCCATGGCCAAGCTGGGGGTGCGGGTCACCCTTGTGGAAGCCGCCAAAAGCATCCTGCCGCAATACGATGCCGAGTTGAGCAAACCGGTGCTGGCCCGGCTGCAGGCGCTGGACGTGGCCCTGCATCTGGATGCCAAGGCGCAAGGTCTGACCGAGGACGGCACCGCATTGCGGGTGGAAACGCTGGGCGGGCCGCAGGAAATCCCGTCGGACAAGATTCTGGTGACCGTGGGCCGCGCGCCCGTGACCACCGGCTTCGGGCTGGAGGATCTGGGGCTGTCGATGACCGGTCCCTTTATCGCCGTCGATCGCTTCGGTGCCACCTCGATGCGCGGGGTGTTTGCCATCGGCGATGTGACCGGAGAGCCGATGCTGGCCCATCGCGCCATGGCGCAGGGCGTGGTGGTGGCCGAGCATCTGGCCGGCCTGCCCACGGTCTGGGACAAGCGCGCCATCCCGGCGGTCTGCTTCACCGATCCCGAGATTGTCACCGTCGGTGCCCTGCCCGATGCGCAGGAGGGGTTGGCCGTCACGAAGTTCCCGCTGGCCGGCAATGGCCGGTCAATGACGCTGGGCCGCAGCGATGGCTTCGTGCGCATCGTGCATGATCCTGACAGCGGGTTGATTGCGGGCATTCAGGCGGTGGGTGCCGGGATCGCGGAAATGGCCGGCGAGTTCTCGTTGGCGATCGAGATGGGCGCGACCCTGACCGACATCGCCGCCACGATCCACGCCCATCCGACACTGGGCGAAACCACGCAGGAGGCCGCCTTGAAGGGCCTCGGTCAAGCGCTGCACATCTGAGACCGGGCTCAGGCCGGCTGGCTGCGCGCCGGGGCGTCGTGGCCCCCCGAAACCCCCGGCACCTTTTCGACCGACAGTCCCTGGCCCTGGGCGGCCTCGGCCAGCGCGTTGGCCGTCGCGCCACCGGTCAGCCACACAACGTGGTGGCCTTGGTGGGCCTCGGACAGGATCACATCGGCAATGCGCGCCTCGGGCCATGCGATGGCACCGGGGCGCGGGCCGACGCAGACCCGCTCGGCATCGCGGCGGGCCAGTTCCAGCACCGCATCCATCCCGGCATCATGGAATATCACATCGCATTCCTGCAGCTTGCGCACCGCCCGCAGGGTCATCAGATCGGCGATCCCGCCGCTGGCCGCGATCACGGCTATGCTGCCCAGCCCGGTGTCATCCGGCGCTTGTCCCTGCGCGATGGCCTCTTTCAACGCCTGCGCGGCCTCGCGTTCATTGCCGATGGCGTGCAGCTGGCGCGGAGGGCCGTCGAACACCCATCGCCAGAAGGCACGCCGACGCGCACGGTCGACCCCGCGCGCCACCGCCGGGCGCATCCGTCCCGCAAGGCTGGCCAGATGACCAAGGCGTGGCTCCAGCATCTGTTCGATGGCGGTCTTGACCTGGCGGCCCAGAACCGGCGCGGTGCCCTCGGTGCCGATGGCCACGACCAGCGGGTCGCGATCCACGATGGACGGCGTGAAGGCGTCGCAAAGCTCGGGCTGATCGACCACGTTCGCCGGCACCCTTGCCACGCGCACCAGATCGGCAAGTGCGGCATCCATGCCGGGACAGCCCGTCGCCACGAACGCCAGTGCGGCTCCGTCGATCAGATCGGGTGTGATGGCCCCGTCATGGTGCTGAACACGGCCTTCGCGCACCAGTTCGACCAGTTCATCGTCCAGATGCGGGGCGCAGAGCACCACCTCGGCCTCGGACTTCAGGATCAGGCGCGACTTCTGCGCGGCCTGTTCGCCGCCGCCCAGAACCATCACGCGGCGCCCGGCCACTTTCAGAAACATCGGAAAAGTCTTCATGGCGGTCGCCTCCCTGCTGCGCTCAACCTAGCGCAAGACTGTTCCGCCGCAAGATCATGTCGCAGCCCTTCCAGAAGCGCCTGCATCTCCGGCCGACAGGAGCCGCAATTGCTGCCCGCGCCCAGACGGTCCGGGATCAAAATCCGTAACAGGGCGCTACCGCGCGGCCTGTCCACCTGCGCCAGACCGGTGGGCTGCGGACCCAAGCGGGCGGCATCCGAGATGATCCGCCAGTCGGGCCGCGCTTTCCCCCGGTGCAGGCAGGAATTTGCGCTGGCGGCTGATGGTCCGGGCGAAACTGGTGAAGGTGCCGTCCTTCTCAACTCAGCCGGCAGCACGCAGCGATTCCATGATGAGAAGGGCCCGTTCCCGGTCCTTCTCGACAGCAACGTTGGTCAATCGATCTTTCATGTTTCGATCCGGGCCCCTAACATGCCCCAAACCCCCTGCCCGGTTCCACGGCAATTCATTGCGCCGGTCCCGTCAGACGGACACCAGCGCCTGCACTTCGTCGCGCGGCGAGTCTGCCTTGGTGCCGGAATGCACGACCTCGCCCCGGCGCAGTACGACGATGCGGTCGGCCAGTTCGTAGGCGAAGTCGAAATACTGCTCGACCAGCACGATCGCCATGTCTCCGCGAGCGCGCAGCTGCTTCAACACCTCGCCGATCTGCTTGATGATGTTGGGCTGGATGCCCTCGGTCGGCTCGTCCAGCAGCAACAGCTTGGGCCGGGTGATCAGCGCCCGCGCGATGGCCAGTTGCTGTTGTTGCCCGCCCGACAGGTCGCCGCCGCGCCGATGCTTCATCTGGTCCAGCACCGGGAACATCTCGTAGGTTTCAGGCGGGATCCTGTGTTCGGAGCGCGGCAGGCAGGAAAACCCGGTTTCCAGGTTCTCGCGCACCGTCAGCAGCGGGAAGATCTCGCGCCCCTGCGACACCAGCCCGACGCCCTTGTGCGCCATGCCATGCGCCGGCAGCACGCCCAGATCCTCGCCATCCAGCGCGACCTTGCCGCCCGATCTTGCGTGCCGCCCGGCGATGGCGCGGATCAGGCTGGTCTTGCCGACGCCGTTGGTGCCCATGACGCAGGTGATCTCGCCCTTCTCGGCGGCCATCGAGACATCGTACAAGATTTGCGAATGCCCGTAGTGCAGGGTCAGGTTTTCGACGTTCAGCATGGTCTAGCGCCCCAGATAGACGTCGATAACCTGCTGGTTCGACGTGACGTGATCGAGACTCCCCTCGGCAAGGACCGAGCCTTCGTGCAGGACCGTGACGCGGCAGTTCAGCCGTCGCACGAAATCCATATCGTGTTCCACCACCACGACCGCGCGGGTCTTGGCCGCTTCAACCAGCAGCGCCGTGGTGCGTTCGCGTTCGGCCAGCGTCATCCCGGCGGCCGGTTCATCCACCAGCAGCAGACGCGGTTCCTGCGCCAGCAACATGCCGATTTCCAGCCACTGCTTCTGGCCGTGCGACAACTCCCCCGACTTGCGGGCCAGTTCGTCGGTCAGCCCGATGGTGGCGGCAAGCTCGTTCACCCGGTCCAGATCCTTGCCGCCAGCCCGGTAGAACAGCACCGCCAGCGGCCCGCGCTTGTTGCGCTGCGCCATCAGCAGGTTCTGGTGCACGGTCTGGTCTTCGAACACCGTTGGCTTCTGGAACTTGCGGCCGATGCCTTCGCGGGCGATGCGCGCCTCGGACATGCCCCGCAGCGAGATGTTCTTTTCGCCCCAGGTGATGCGGCCGTCGTCCGGCTTGGTCTTGCCGGTGACGATGTCCATGAAGGTGGTCTTGCCCGCGCCATTGGGCCCGATGATCGCCCGCAGCCCGTGGCTGGGCATGGTGAAGGACAGGTTGTTGATGGCCCGGAAGCCGTCAAACGAGACGGAAACGCCGGAAACCTCGAGAAGGCGGGTGCTGCTCATTCCTGCGCCTCCTTCTCCTGAAGCGCGCCCATGTCCGGCCCAAGCGGGGCCCCATGACGATCCGGGTGGGTGCGATGGGCGATCAGATCGAACAGCCCGCCGATGCCCTTGGGCGCATACAGGGTGACCAGAACAAAGCTGAGGCCAAGCACGATCAACCACCAGTCGACCCATTTCACCGTGTAGAAGCCCAGGTTGACGTCGGGCACCTGCCCGCCGGTGAACAGCGACGAGAACAGCGTCACGAAGATTGCCCCGATCACCGCGCCGTACAGCCGCCCGCGTCCGCCGATGGCAACCCAGACCGCGAGGTAGATCGAGGCGATGGGCGCAATCTCGGCCGGGTTGATGATGCCCGCCTGCGGATAATACAGCGCCCCCGCGATGCCCGAGATCATCGCCGTGCCGGCAAAGATCACCAGCTTGTAGACCTCGACCTGGTAGCCAAGGAACCGCACGCGGGCCTCGTTGTCGCGAATGCCGCGAATGACCGAGCCGAATTTGCCCGACACCACCCAGGCGGCCAGCAGATAGCCCAGCCCGAGGGCTGCCGCCGAGGCCCAGAAGAACCACAGGGACACCAGCGCCTGCGGCACGTCATCGAGACCCGGCAGGTTTTGAAGCCCCGACAGCCCGTTGTTGCCACGCAGCCCGCTGTCGTTCTGGAACAGGTACAGGGCCAGCGCCAGCGTCATGGCTTGGGTCAGGATCGACAGGTAGACGCCCGTCACCCGTGCCCGGAACGCCAGCCAGCCGAAGACCAGCGCCAGCAGGCCCGGCACCGCGACCACCAGGATCAGCTGGATCACCAGACTGTCGGCGAAGCTCCAGACCAGCGGGAATTCGTTGGACCCCACGACGCCGAAGATCTGGGTGGCGATGGCCTCCTGTATCTCGGTGACAGTGGCCGGGATCGGCGCTTCGGCCAGCGAAGTGGCGACGATGTCGCGGGTGCGCTCGTACATCAGCCACATGCCGATCATGTAGCCGCCCAGCCCGAAGAAGGCGAAATGCCCCAGGCTGAGGATGCCGGTGTAGCCCCAGACCAGATCCATCGCGACAGCGATCAGGGCCAGGCACAGGGTCTTGCCCAGTGTCTTGACGAAGCTGGTGGACAGGAACCCGTTGCCGACGGCCTCGGACAGGACGGTCACGCCCAGAACGAACAGGCCAAGGCAGGCGAGGAAGATCAGGACAGATGGATTTCTGGCGACGAAACTGCGTTGCATGGCTCAATCCCCCGCTGCGCGGCCCTTCAGGGCGATGATGCCCCGCGGCCGGAATTGAATGAAGATGATGATGAAGACGATCATGTAGGTCTGCGCCGCCAGCGTGTTCGAGGGGTTCATCCATTCGATGCCCTTTTGCAGCCCGCCGATCATCGCAGCGCCCGCAAGGGTGCCCCAGATGTTGCCGACGCCGCCCACGACCACGGTCATGAAGCTTTGCACGATGTAATCCGACCCCAGTTCCGAGGTCACCTTGGCAAACAGGCCGATGGCCACGCCCGCGACACCGGCGATGCCCGAACCCAGCCCGAAGGTCAGCATGTTGACCCGGTCGGGGTTGATCCCCATCGAGGCCGCCATGGCCCGGTTCTGGGTGACGGTGCGGGTTTCCAGCCCCAGCCTTGTGCGCCGCATGATGAACAGGAACAGGCCCAGGAACAGCAGTGCAAGCACGAAGATCGCGATGCGGATGTAGGAAATCGACACCACGTCGTTGAGCACCAGCGCGCCGTCCAGCCAGCCCGGAGAGGTCAGCGGCCGCGCCTGCGTGCCGAAGATGTTTTTGGCCAGCTGCTGCAGCGCGATCGAGATGCCGAAGGTCGCCAGCAGGGTTTCCAGCGGCCGGTTATAGAGCCAGCGGATCACCAGCCGCTCCATCAGCACCCCGGCGCCGAAGGTCACGGCAAATGCCAGCGGCAGCGCGACAAGGATCGAGATCGTGTGATCGGGGATGAACTGCTGCACCACGTATCCGGTGTAAGCGCCCATCATGATGAATTCGCCATGGGCCATGTTGATGACCCCCATGACGCCAAAGGTGATGGCCAGCCCAATGGCGGCGAGGAAATAGATCGACGCCAGCGACAGCGCGTCCAGCCCCAGGTCGATGGCCTGGTTCACACCGACCTTCAACTCGATCTTGGTCAGCGCATCCTGTGCGGCGGTGGTCACGGCGGGATCAGCCACCTGATAGATCTCGGCAAAGCGGTACCCGGCCAGGCTGGCCTCCACATCGCTTTCGGTCACCAGCGGCGGCACCAGACCCGCCTCGGACAGGGCCACATAGGCGCGGGCGCGTTGGAATTCGTCCGACAGGGTGTGCACCGAAATGCCACCGACCTTGCCATCGACGATATTGGCCGCCAGTGCGTTGCGGATGTCCGCGCCCGACACGCGCGGTGGCGCAAGATCCCCGTCAACCAGCAGCGCATAGGCGTCGTCGATGCTGAGGGCATCGTCGCCCGGCTTGAGTTCCGCGCGGACATTCACGCCCTCGGGGATCGCTCCGGGAAAGGCCGCAAGATCGGTCACCAGCAGCGGGTTCAGGGTGGCCCGCACATCAACGCCC
This sequence comes from Fluviibacterium sp. S390, assembly GCF_049800695.1. Taxonomy (NCBI): domain Bacteria; kingdom Pseudomonadati; phylum Pseudomonadota; class Alphaproteobacteria; order Rhodobacterales; family Paracoccaceae; genus Meridianimarinicoccus; species Fluviibacterium sp. S390. The sequence goes on from NZ_JBNAFN010000023.1 coordinate 12,298, forward strand.
AGATCGCCCGCCATGTCTTCGATGGCGGCAACGCGGGTCGGTGTGTCGGCGTCATAGGCAATCGTCAGAAGCCGCTCGATCCGGGTCTTGCGGGCGGCAATATCCGGGTCGATCTCGCCCTCGATCGACAGGCGCAGCGGTGCCAGAAGCGAGGCTTCGGGCGCGCGTTCGATGGCGATCAGCGCCTCCATCCGGCGCGTGGGGTCGGGATCGGTCAACTGGAAGCGCACCAGCGCGGTCGAGATCATCGCGCGAACACCGCTGTTGGGCTTGATCTGCTTGATATCCGATTTGTCCGCCGTGCCCATGTCGGCCCCGGTGTCGAAATCGATCAGGCGATAGGTCTTGGAGTCCACCTTCTCGGCGCGGAAAAACAGCCCGTCATCCTTGCGGTACCACATGTCCTTGGTCACCCAGGCTTGCAGCACATCTTGCGCCGCCGGCGCCTTGCTGGCCACCACCGCGTCGATGGCCGGCCCGATGGTCTTGCGGGAGCTTTTCACGATCGTCTCGCGCTGCTCTTGCAGAACGGGTTGGATCAGGACGTCATCGGCCCAGGCAATGTTAACCTGTGCCAGGACGCACAGGCCCAGCAGGAGAAGTAATTTCATGATGGTATCTGTCCCCGATGCCAGAGGGGCGCGACCGCCCCTCTGGCGTGGTTGGGATTAGTAGTTCGACTTGGTCTGAACGCAGGTCTCGGTTTCGGTGTTGTACATACCGCAGCCGAGATCTTTCCAGTCGGACACCAGAACCGCGCTTTCCGGCAGGAAGTCGGTCCAGGCGTCGCCCGGCACCACGTCGGTTTCGCTGATGATGTCGAACTGGCCGTCGTCCAGGATCTCGCCGATCAGCACCGGCTTTGCCAGGTGGTGGTTCGGCAGCATCACCGCGGTGCCGCCGGTCAGGTTCGGGAATTCCTGGCCGTACATGGCGCTGCGCACCGCATCCACATCGGTCGTGCCGGCAGCTTCGGCGGCGTTCACCCACATGTTGAAGCCGATGTAATGGGCTTCCATCGGATCGTTGGTCACGCGCTCGTCACCCATGCGGGCTTTCCACGCGGCAACCCATTCGGCGTTGGCTTCGGTGTCAGCCGACTGGAAGTAGTTCCAGGCCGCCAGGTGACCCACCAGGTTCGAGGTGTCCAGACCCGACAATTCCTCTTCGCCGACCGAGAAGGCCACGACCGGAATGTCATCGGCCGAAATGCCAGCGGCAGCCAGTTCCTTGTAGAAGCCGATGTTGGCGTCGCCGTTGATGGTCGAGATGACGCCGACCTTCTTGCCGTCGGCGGCCAGGGCGACCACATCGGCCACGATCTTGGACCAGTCGGAGTGACCGAAGGGGGTGTAGTTGACGAAGATGTCGTTTGCCGACACGCCCTTGGACTTCAGATAGCTTTCAAGGATGTTGTTCGTTGTGCGCGGATAGACATAGTCGGTGCCCAGCAGCGCGAATTTCTCGACGCCCAGTTCTTCCAGGAAATAGTCGGTGGCCGGGATCGCCTGCTGGTTCGGCGCAGCCCCGGTGTAGAACACGTTCTTCGAGCTTTCCTCGCCCTCGTACTGAACCGGATAGAACAGCAGGCCGTCGAGTTCCTCGATCACCGGAAGGACCGACTTGCGCGACACGCTGGTCCAGTTGCCGAAGATCACGTCCACATCGTGCACGGTCAGAAGCTCGCGCGCCTTTTCGGCAAACAGCGGCCAGTCGGACGCCGGATCGACAACCACGGCTTCCAGGTCGCAGCCCAGCACGCCGCCTTTTTCGTTCTGCTGTTCAATCAGCATCAGCATGGTGTCTTTCAGAGTGGTCTCTGAAATCGCCATGGTGCCCGACAGCGAATGCAGAACGCCGACCTTGATCGGGCAGTCTTCGGCGATGGCGGCGGTGGCCATGGCGGCCAATGCGGTGGTCGTGCAAAGCGCAGTTTTCAGGATGGTCATCTGTGTCTCCCCAGGGAAGGTCTGGTCCCGGTTGCGCGCACGCCCCCGAAGCCCTACCCAGGCCCCGCAATTGTATTGCATCCGTGTGACGGTCGGTCCGTTTCCAGTCGTCTGACCGTCACACACCTGTTCGCTCGGCCCCTCAGCCGCAGGCAGGCCCACCGTTTTGACACAGCCGCTTTGAAGGCAACGAAACCGGAGGGAATTCCGGCAAGGCTGCAGCGGTTTGCGGAATACTTCACCTTTAACGGCTGTTGATGGCTCTTTTTTGGGCATTCGTCGCTTTGCGCAGCGCTCAACTGCGGATCCTTTTGGCACTCCAGCCCCAAGCTGCCATCAAACCACCACATCAGGACACGGACGGCTGGAGGGGCCTATCACACAGTTCAACACCATAACCCACGGTCAGCCCGTCAGCCCCGCGCCCCGCGCGCGTGGCACCGTGGTGGTGGCGACCAAGCCCACCGCGCGCGGAACCGGACTGGACGCGCTGCGGCAGGCGGGATCGCTGAAATGCGTGTTTCCGCGCCCGGTGGCCAAGGGCATCGACGCGGTTCTGGTCAATACCGCGGGCGGCATCACCGGCGGCGACAGGTTCGATGTGACCGCGACGGCCGGGTCCGGCACCGCCCTGACGCTGACCACCCAGGCCGCCGAACGCGCCTATCAGGCCAGTCCCGGCCAGCAGGGCCTGTTGCAGACCCGCCTGACCGTCGAAGCCGGGGCCCGCCTGCATTGGCTGCCGCAGGAAACCCTGCTGTTTCAGGGCTGTGACATGAACCGCCGTCTGACCGCCGATCTGGCCCCAGACGCCCGCCTGTTGCTGTGCGAGCCGGTGATCTTCGGCCGCGCCGCCATGGGCGAAGTTCTGACCGGCGCCCGGTTCCGCGACCGGATCGAGGTGCGCCAGGATGGCAAGCCGCTGTATCTGGACGCAATGACCCTGTCGGGCGATATCGCGGCGCATCTGTCCGGCAAGGCCATCGCAGGCAAGGCCGGGGCGATGGCCAGCCTTGTCTATGTTGCCCCCGACGCCGAGACCCGGCTGACCGCCCTGCGCAAGTTGCTGCCACCCTCTGGCGGTGTCAGCCAGCCCGGCCCCAACCACCTGGTGATGCGCTTGCTGGCCCCGGACGGCTATGCCCTGCGCAAGCACCTGATCCCGATCTTGACCACTTTGAGCCGATCCGTGCTCCCGCGATGCTGGATGATCTGACATGAACCTGACCCCGAGAGAAAAAGACAAGCTGCTGATCGCCATGTGCGCCGAGGTCGCCCGCAAGCGGCTGGCGCGCGGCGTGAAGCTGAACCACCCGGAAGCGATCTCGCTGATTGCCGACGCGGTGGTCGAAGGCGCCCGCGACGGCAAATCCGTGGCCGACATGATGGAACAGGGCGCGCAGGTCGTGACCCGCGCGCAATGCATGGAAGGCATCCCCGAGATGATCCACGAGGTGCAGGTCGAAGCCACCTTTCCCGACGGCACCAAGCTCGTCACCGTTCACGACCCGATCCGCTGAGGTGTCCCGATGATTCCAGGAGAAATCTTTCCCGCCGAGGGCGTGCTGCTGCAAAACGCCAACCAGACATCCATCACCCTGCTGGTTGCCAACACCGGGGACCGCCCGGTGCAGGTCGGCAGCCACTATCATTTCGCCGAGGCCAACAGCGCGCTGGACTTCGACCGCGCCGCCGCGCGGGGCTATCGGCTCGACATCACCGCCGGGACCGCCGTGCGCTTCGAGCCGGGCCAGAAACGCGATGTTCAGTTGATCCGGATCGGGGGCGCCCGCCGGGTGTTCGGGTTCAACCAAGACGTGATGGGGAACCTCTGATGCCCGTCGAGATCAACCGGGCCGACTATGCGGCGATGTTCGGTCCCACCACCGGCGACAAGCTGCGGCTGGCCGACACCGATCTGGTCATCGAGGTCGAGCGTGATCTGACCACCTATGGCGAAGAGGTCAAGTTCGGCGGCGGCAAGGTCATCCGTGACGGCATGGGGCAGGCCCAGACCACCCGCGCAGAAGGGGCCGTCGACACGCTGATCACCAATGCGCTGATCGTCGATCACACCGGCATCTACAAGGCCGACGTCGGTCTGAAGGACGGTGCCATTGCCAAGATCGGCAAGGCCGGCAACCCCGACACCCAGCCCGGTGTCGATATCATTGCCGGGCCGGGGACCGAGGTCATCGCCGGCGAGGGCCGCATCCTGACCGCCGGTGGCTTCGACAGCCACATCCATTTCATCTGCCCGCAGCAGATTGACGATGCGCTGCACTCGGGCCTGACAACCATGCTGGGCGGCGGCACCGGCCCGGCCCATGGCACGCTGGCCACCACCTGCACGCCGGGGCCCTGGCACATCGGGCGGATGCTGCAAGCGGCGGATGCTTTCGCGATGAACCTGGCGTTTGCGGGCAAGGGCAATGCCTCGCTGCCCGCCGCGCTGGAGGAACAGGTGCTGGGCGGCGCTTGCGCCCTGAAGCTGCACGAGGACTGGGGCACCACCCCCGGCGCCATCGACTGCTGCCTGACCGTGGCCGACGCCATGGATGTGCAGGTGATGATCCACACCGACACGCTGAACGAAAGCGGCTTTGTCGAGAACACCATCAAGGCCCTGAAGGGCCGCACCATCCACGCCTTCCACACCGAGGGCGCGGGCGGCGGCCATGCCCCCGACATCATCAAGATCTGCGGCGAGCAGCATGTGCTGCCGTCTTCGACAAACCCCACGCGGCCGTTCACGGTGAACACGCTGGAAGAGCATCTCGACATGCTCATGGTCTGCCACCACCTTGACAAGTCGATCCCCGAGGATGTGGCCTTCGCCGAGAGCCGCATCCGGCGCGAGACCATCGCGGCGGAAGACATCCTGCACGACATGGGCGCATTTTCGATCATCGCCTCGGACAGCCAGGCCATGGGCCGTGTCGGCGAGGTGATCATCCGCACCTGGCAGACCGCCGACAAGATGAAGAAGCAGCGCGGACGTCTGGCCGAGGAAACCGGCGAAAACGACAACATGCGGGTACGCCGCTATGTGGCGAAATACACCATCAACCCGGCGATCGCCCATGGTCTGGGCCATGCCATCGGCTCGATCCAGGAAGGCAAGCGCGCCGATCTGGTGCTGTGGTCGCCCGCGTTTTTCGGGGTGAAGCCCGAGATGGTGCTGATTGGCGGCTCTATCGCCTGTGCCCAGATGGGCGATCCGAATGCCTCGATCCCGACGCCGCAGCCGGTCTATTCGCGCCCCATGTTCGGCGCCTATGGCCGGTCGGTCGAAAACTCGGCGGTGACCTTCGTGTCGGCCGCGGCGCAGGCGGATGGCCTTGGCGCGCGGCTCGGGCTGGCCAAACAGACCATGGCCGTGGAAAATACCCGGAATATCGGCAAATCGGACATGATCCTGAACGCCGCGACCCCGGTGGTCGAGGTCAATCCCGAAACCTATGAGGTTCGCGCCGATGGCGAGCTTCTGACCTGCGAACCGGCCAGCGAATTGCCCATGGCCCAACGCTATTTCATGTTCTGAGGTACCCCATGACCGTTCCCGTCTGTCACGACATTCGCCGCAAGGGCCATTGGACCGAGGCTTCGGCCCAGGTGGTGCTGAGCTATGAAGACCGTTTCCTGCGCCGCAAGCTGCTGGAGGCCGGCAGCACAAGCTTCCTAGTCGATCTGGCGCAAACCACCTCGTTGAACCAGGGCGATGCTTTCGCGCTGAACAATGGCAGCTTGATCGAAGTGATTGCCGCCCCCGAAGCCCTGCTGGAGGTGAAGGGCGATCTGGTGCGGCTGGCCTGGCACATCGGCAACCGCCACATGCCCTGCCAGATCGAAACTGACCGGCTGTTGATCCAGCGCGACCATGTCATCACCGAGATGCTGCGCCTGCTGGGGGCCAGGCTGCGCGACGTGACCGAGCCCTTCACCCCCGTGGGCGGTGCCTATGGCCATGGCCGCACCCATTCCCATGCCCATTGATCGGGGCGTTCTGACGCTGACGCAATGGCTGTCGCCTGCCTATCCGGTGGGCGCCTTTGCCTACAGCTGCGGGCTGGAGGGGGCGGTGGATCTTGGACAGGTCGCGGAGGAGGCCAGCCTTGAGGCGTGGCTGCGGGATATGCTTCACCACGGCGCGGGCCATGGTGACGCGCTGTTTCTGTCGGCGGCCTATCGCGCCGACACGCCCGAGGACGTGGCCGAGGTGGACGCCACCGCCCGCGCTTTCGCCCCGTCGCGCGAACGCCTGCAAGAGGCCGCGCATCTGGGCGCGGCCTTCGGCAAGATCACCGGCGCGGTCTGGGCGCAAGATATTGACGGGCTGACCTACCCGGTGGCCGTGGGCCGCGCCGCCCGTCTGGCCGGGCTGCCGCAGGACCTGACCACAGCCATGTATCTGCAAGCGATGCTGAGCAACCTTCTGGCCGCCGCACAGCGCCTGATGCCGCTGGGCCAAAGCGCGGCGCAGGCGATGCTGCACCGGCTGACGCCCCTGTGCAGCGCGATTGCGGTGCAAACCGCGCAGGGCGATCTGGACACCTTGTCCTCAACCAGCTTTCTGGCTGATATCGCCTCCATGCATCACGAAACCCAATATTCGAGGATATTTCGCACATGAGCAGCCCCAACGGCCCGCTGCGGATCGGCATCGGCGGCCCCGTGGGCGCTGGCAAGACCACCCTGACCGCCGCGCTCAGCGCGCGTCTGAAGGATGCCCATTCGCTTGCTGTCATCACCAACGACATCTACACGCGCGAGGATGCCGAGGCCCTGATGCGGATGCAAATCCTGCCCGAAAGCCGGGTGCTGGGGGTGGAAACCGGCGGCTGCCCGCATACGGCGATCCGCGAGGATGCCTCGATCAACCTGGCGGCCGTGGCGGAACTGTCGGCCCGCCACCCGGACCTTGACCTGGTGCTGATCGAATCCGGCGGCGACAACCTGTCGGCCACCTTCAGCCCGGAACTGGCCGATCTGACGATCTATGTCATCGACGTGGCCGCAGGCGAGGAAATCCCGCGCAAGGGTGGTCCCGCCATCACCCGCTCGGACCTGCTGGTGATCAACAAGACCGATCTGGCCCCCTACGTGGGCGCGAACCTTGACGTGATGGCCCGCGATGCCGAACGGATGCGCGGCGACCGCCCGTTCGTCTTTACCAACCTCAAGACCCGCGAGGGGCTGGAAGTGGTGGCCGACTTCATCCGCACCGCTGGCGGTCTCTGACCCTCGCCCCCGAAAAGGCGCGCCCATGACCACTTTCCTGATGTGTATGGCCGTGTTTATCGGCGGTGCCGCCGGATCGCTTCTGCGCGAGCTTTTCGGGCTGGAAATCCCCGGCCTGCCCTTCCTGACGGCCACCTTCGGGATCAACGTCGCGGCCTCGCTGGTGCTGGGGTTTCTCTATGCCATCCGGCACCGGGTGCACGCCCATGTGCTGCACATGGGGGCTGTGGGGTTCTGCGGCGGGCTTTCGACATTTTCCGCCTTCATGGCTGAAATCGCGCGGTTCGCCGAAGCCGGCAGCATCCACGTCCTGACTGCGCCTGCACTGGAAATCGCCTTTGGCCTTGGCGCGGCGGTTCTGGGCGAGGCCGTTGGGCGGCATTTCTACGGCGGGGACCGGGCATGAGCGAGATCTACCTGCACGCGATCTTTGCCCTGGGCGGCGGCCTGGGCGCGGTGCTGCGCCATGCGGTTTCGCGCATGGTCACGCACGAGTTGCCGCTGGCAACCTTGATCGTCAACGTGCTGGGCAGTTTCCTGCTGGGGCTGTGGATCGCCTATCTGGGCGAATTGCCTGACGTCAGCGAGGAACAGCGCCGCATGGTCTTTGGCTTCTGCGGCGGTTTCACCACCTTTTCCAGCTTCGCCTACCAGACCCTGAGCCTGCATCGCGAGCGCACGCTGATCCATGCCGCCGGAAACATCCTGCTCAGCCTGCTGTTGTGCGGGATCGGCTTCTGGATCGGGTTGGTGCTGGGCTAGGCGCGCGGGCCCTCGCCGGTGGCCAGCGCCAGGCCGTCGACCACGGCGGTGAACGCCTCGCTGCGTTCCAGCCGGGCCTGCGGGCAGACCGCCTGTGCCTCTTGCGCCACCAGCGCCATCAGGCTGGAGCCACCGACCAGCACCACGGCGTCCGCCTGCCCGGCGTCCACTCCGGCCTGAAACAGGGTCTGGCGCATGGCCGTCTGAAGATCGGCGCGGAAGCCCTGCAAAGCGGCGTTCAGCGAGGCGGGCGAAATCGGTGCCGCCAGCCCGCGTTCGATCACCCCCATGTCGATCCTTGCCTCCCGCTCGCCGCCATTGGCCGCGATCTTGCCGCGTTCCACGGCGAAGGCCAGGTCGTGGCCCAGATGATCCTCGATCACCGATTGCAACCGCGCCATGGGCTTTGGTTCGACCGCATGGGCGTGCATGTCCTTGACCAGTTTCAGCGTGTCACGGGTGTAGAGGAAGGGGATCTTGGCCCAGGTCGCCAGATCGGAATAGATCGCGTTGGGCACCGGCAGCAGCCCCTCGCCGAAGGTGCGCCGCAACTGGCCGCCATGTCCCAGCAGCGGCATGGCATGGGTCATCGACACCGCGTGGTCGAAATCGGTCCCGCCCAGCCGGATGCCGTGGCTGGCCAGGATCTGCCCTCCGGTCCCGGTTCCGCGGAACACCGAGAAATCCGAGGTGCCGCCGCCGATGTCGACGATCAGCCCGATCTCGCCGTCGCGCCCCTGCCCTTGGCTGGCCCGCGCGGCGGCTTCGGGCTCGAACAGGAACTCGACCGTCTTGAACCCCGCCGCATGCCAGCAGCCACGCAGATCGGCCTCGGCCTGCGCGTCGCGCGCCGGGTCGGCGGTGTGGAAATGCACCGGACGCCCGGACAGCACGCGGGACAAGCTGTGGCCGCATTCCGCCTCGGCCCGCGCCTTCAGCCGCGCCAGAAAGGCCGCGACGACATCGGCCAGGGTCTGACGCCGCCCACCGACCAGCCGGGATTCGTGGAACAACGCGGTGCCAAGAATGCTCTTCAGCGCCCGCATATAGCGCCCCTCGTCGCCGTCGATCAGCGCCCGCCCTGCGGCGCGCCCGATGCGCATCGAACCACCCCCCGCCGGGAAAAACACCGCCGTCGGCAAGGTCTCGCCCCCCGCCTCGATCGCCAGGCGGCGCGGGCGGGCGCCGTCAAGGATCGCGGCGGCGGTGTTCGAGGTTCCGAAATCGACGGCAAGCACGGGGGCGGACATGGCGCATCTCCAGTCACGGGGAAGGCAAGGCTGCTACCGCATCGGACGGGGGAATGGCAAGGGCGAGGACCGACAGCGCCTGACCCGGCGCAGATTTCGCGCTAGGCTGGGCACGGCAAACTGCAGGAGCCACCATGACCCCCGACCAGAAGAAACAGGCCGTCATCGCCTTCTACGAGATGATGTTCAACGACAACCGCCCGCGCGACGCAATCGAGCGCTATGTCGGTGCCGACTACATCCAGCACAACCCGCATGTGGCCAGTGGCAAACAAGGGTTCATTGACTATTTCGACCGCATGGCCGCCGAGTATCCCGGCAAGAGGGTCGAGGTGAAACGCGCCTTCTGCGACGGCGATCATGTCATCCTGCATTGCCACCAGATCTGGCCCGGCGGGCTGGAATATGCCGGCATCGACATCTTCCGGCTGGATGAACAGGGCAAGGTGGTCGAACACTGGGATGTGTTGCAGGAGGTCCCCGACCACAGCGCCCATGACAACGGCATGTTCTGACCGCGTGGGAATCCCGACCATGTAGGTGTTCCGGGTTCGGCCCCGGAACCCGTCGAAATACCCGGCGTGCGCTTGGCCATGCCGGTCCACTGGACGTGGTTGAAGATCAGGATGCGGTCGCCAAGCTTGCAGATGCGACCCGCATCATTGCCTTCGGTCAGCAGCACGCTGTCGGGAAAAGCCATGAAGGGACCGGCGATGTCTTCGGTGTGCCCGAAGTGGGTCCTGGTGTCCGCGCGGATCGAGCCGCCGCACGGACGCCGCTTGTCGCTTCGGTCAGACCCGCAAGCGCGGATAGGCCCGCCGCGCGGTGTTTCCCCAGATTGCGTGACGCTGATCCGGGGTCAGTTCCCCCAGAAGCGCCTCGGTCGCCGCCACCCAATCGCCATAGCTGCCCGCCAGCGTGCACACCGGCCAGTCGCTGCCCCAGATCAGGCGCTCGGGGCCGAACACGTCCAGAAGATGCGAGACATAGGGCGTCAGGCTGCGGGTGGTCCAATCCGGTCCGGCCTCGGTGATCAGGCCCGACAGTTTGCAGAACGCGCCGGTGTCCGCCGCCAGACGCGCCATATGGTCGGCCCAATCCTCGATCCGGCCTGTCGCGATCTCGGGCTTGGCGCCATGGTCGATCACCACGCGCAGGCCGGGATGGCGCGCCAATAGGGCCAGCAGCGCGTCAAGATGCCGGGGCAGAACCAGCGCGTCGAAGGTCAGCCCCGCCCCGATCATCGCCTCGAACGCCGGGGCCAGAGTGTCGCGCAACATCCATGTGTCGTCGGGCAGATCCTGGATCATCGGGCGCAAACCCAGCAGCCACGGGTTTTTCGCCAGCCGCGCGATCTTTTGCGCGGCGTCCGGGGCTTCGAAATCGGCCCAGCCGACGACGCCCGCGACCAGATCCGAGGTGTCCGCAATGCCCAGCAGAAATTCGGTTTCCGCCACCGTGGGCGCGGCCTGCACCAGCACCGTCGCCCGCACATCGGCTTGCGCGGCCAGCGGGTGCAGATCCTCCGGACCGAAATCGCGGTAAAGCGGCGCAAGGTCCGGCGTCAACCAGCCATAGTCGCCGCGATCCAGACGCCAGAAATGTTGATGCGCGTCGATCCTCATCCGATCACGCCCTTTGTCAGAAGGATGTTACCGTACAGCCGCCGCTCGCCGGTCTGCACCACGGCAAAGGCCGCGCGGGCGCGATCGTAGAAGGCGAACCGCTCGACCGAGCCCAGCCGGACCGGTTTGTCGGCGCAATCGGTCACCACCTGCTGAAAGGCGGCCACGGCCTCGGGCACGGCGGTCGGATCGCCCACCACTTGCATGGTCACCGCCGGTTCCTGCACGAATCTGTCCAGCGGCAACAGGCTGAGCACCGCGCGCAGCATGTCGGTGGCATTGCTCGCCTCGGCCCGGATCACGCGCTGGCCCATGCTGGCGGCGGGGAAATTCGCGTCGGCGATAACGATCGTGTCGCCATGGCCCATTTCGGCCAGGGTAAACAGCAGATCGGGTGACAGGATCGGGTCGATGTTACGCAGCATTGGAAGTCTCCTGGGGAAGGGGCGCGTCGGGGCGGATCAGCCCCTCGCTGCGCAGATCGGTCCACAGCGCGGGCGGGATCGCGCGCTCCAGCAGCGCCACGTTCTGCGACACCTCCGCCGCCGAGGTCGCGCCCGGCACCACCGTGCGCACCGCCGGATGGCCCAGCACGAATTGCAGCGCGGCCGCGATCAGGGGCGTGTCATGGGCCGCGCAGACGGCATCGATACGCGCCACGCGATCCAGGATTTCCGGCGGGGCTTCGGCGTAGTTGTACTTGGCGCCCGGCACCGCACCGGTGGCAAGGATGCCCGAGTTGTACGGCCCGCCCAGAATGATCCCCACGTCCCGCTTCACGCAGAGTGGCAGGAAGCTGTCCAGCGCCGCCTGCTCCAGCAGGGTGTAGCGGCCCGCCAGCAGGAAGCAGTCGAAATCGCCCAGCCCCAACAGCCGCTCGCAGACCTGCCATTCGTTGACCCCGGCGCCGATGGCCTTGACCTGCCCTGCCTCGCGCAACTCGATCAGCGCGCGGTAGCCGCCATCATCGAACAGCTCGCGCACCCGCGCATCGCTGGCCTCTTGCGAGCCCTGCGAGAAAGCGCAGACGTCGTGAACCAGCAGGATATCGATGTGGTCGGTGCGCAGCCGGGCCAGGCTTTCCGCGTGCGAGCGCATGACCCCGTCGTAGGAATAGTCGAACTGGATGCGTTTCTGCGGCACATCGACGAAGGCCTCGGGCGTGACCTCTTCCGGGGCGCAGTCCAGCAGCAGCCGCCCGACCTTGGACGACAGCACGATGTTGTCGCGGCCATGGCGCGCCAGCCCTTCGGCAAAGCGCATTTCGGACCGGCCCAGCCCGTATTGCGGGGCGGTGTCGAACAGGCGGATCCCGGCGTCGAAGGCTGCCGAGAACGCACCCTGCGCGTCTTCCTCGGGCAAGGCCCGGTACAGGTTGCCCAGCGGCGCACCGCCAAACCCCATGCGGGTAACAGCCAGACCAGTGCGATCTGTCAGGGAAACTGGGTCGGATACACGCATGGGATACCTCAGGGTTTGAACAGTCCGGGCTGGCTTTCGGACAGGGCGTCGATCAGCTTGGTCACCTGGTTCAGATGCAGCGCCATGGCGGCGCGTGCGGCGGCACCATCCTGTGCCTTGATGGCATCGAAGATCGCCTGATGCTCGGTGATCGTGTCTTCGATGCGGCGCTGGCCGGGCAACAACAGGCGGCGGGCGCGGGTCATGTGCAGGCCGACGATCTCGGTCTGGGCCGACAGACGGGCATAGCCGGTGGCGGCGTGGATCAATTCGTGAAACGCCTCGTCGGCAAGGTAGAATTCCTCGCGCGCACCATCGGCTGCCAGCAGTTTCTGGCGGTGCATCGAACGGGCCAGCGCGCCCAGATCGGCTTCGCTTCGGACCTCCGCCACCCGTTCAGCCGCCGCCTGTTCCAGTGCCGAGCGCATGAAGGCGGCCTCGTGGAAATCGGACAGCGACAGATAGCACACCCGCGACCCCGATTGCGGCGTGACCTCGACCAGCCCTTCCGCCGACAACCGCGCAATGGCCTCGGCCACCGGCGAGCGCGACACTTCGAACCGCGTGCACGTCTCGGGCTTGCGCAGGGCCACGCCCGGCGGCGCATCCAGCGACAGGATCGCCTGTTTCAGGGATTGATAGACGCGCGCCGCCAGCGAGCCCTCAAAGTCCGACAGGTCGGCAAGTTTCTTGACATCGAACTCGGTGGACATGGCCATGGTTATCCCTCCCTGAAATAATGGGGATAGGTCTGTTCCAGCGGCTTCAGACGCGGCACCAACTGCCCAAGGTGAAAGCGCATGGCTTTGACGGCAGCGGGCGCATCCTGGCGGCGGATCCCCTCAAGCACCTCCCTGTGCTCGACAATCGTTTCGGTCGGACGCCGTGCTTCGGGAAGCAGGAGTTGTCTTGCGCGATGCAATTGCAATGTCACCTGTGCCGCAAATCCCGACAGTCGGTCAAGGCCGGTGAATTCCTGCAACATGGTATGAAACTCTTCATCAGCCTCGAAAAAGCCGCGGGTGTCGCCATCTTCGACCAGCAATTCCTGCAGCCGCAGGTTGCGCCCAAGCCGTGCCAGTTGCGCATCGGTTCTTGTTTTTGCCAGCCGTTCGACAACCGCGCCCTCGATCGCACACCGCAGGAAGGTTTCTTCGCGCAGGGCGGCCATGGACAGGGGTGTAACGCGGGCGGTCACTTGCGGCATGGCCTCGACCAGACCTTCGGCGGCAAGGATCGCGATGGCTTCGGTCACCGGCGCGCGCGAAACGCCGAACCGATGGGCCAGTTCGGCCTTGCGCAACGGCGTGCCGGGCGGGAAGGTCAGGTCTAGGATCGCGGTATGCAACACATGGTGGATACGCTGCGCCAGCGAGCCTGTGGAACTGCGCAGGTCGGGCAATTCGTCTACCCGGGACAGCTCGGCAACCGGCTTCACCCTCATGCGCTGTGTTCCTTTTCAAACGTGATAAAATCCTGCCATGGGCTTCCGCACCTGTCAACTGACATGCCAGTTGACAGGTGCGACGGCTTTCGTTTACGAGTCGTCAAGCTGCTGCAAAAAAGGGAAGCTCCATGCCCGCAAGTTCCCGCGTGATCAGACTAAGCCCGCAAGACAATCTTGTCGTGGCATTGGCCGACCTGCCGCAGGGCACCGTGATCGACGGGCTGGACACTGCACTGCCGCAACCGGTCGCGCGCGGTCACAAGATCAGCACCCAGACCATCGCCGCCGGCGAGAACGTGCTGCGCTATGGCCAGATCATCGGCCAAGCCAAGGCCGCCATTGCGCCGGGAGAACACATCCACACGCACAACCTCGGCATGGGCGAGCATCACCAGGACTATGCCTTCTGCGCCGATACCCGCGCGCTGCCTGCGGCCACAGGGACGGACACGTTCCAGGGCTATGCCCGCGCCGACGGGCGGGTCGGCACGCGCAATTACCTGGGCATCCTGACCTCGGTGAACTGCTCGGGCTCGGTGGCGCGTTTCGTGGCCGAAGCGGCCGAGAAATCCGGCCTGCTGGACGAGTTTCCCAATATTGACGGCATCGTCCCGATCACCCATGGCACCGGCTGTGGCATGTCGGGATCCGGCGAGGGCTATGCCACGCTGTTTCGCACCCTTCAGGGCTATGCCCGGCATCCCAATTTCGGCGGCATCCTGCTGATCGGGCTGGGCTGCGAGGTCATGCAGGTGGCCGATCTGGTGGGCAACCGGCCGATCCGGGCCGACGGCGCACTGCGCTACATGACCATTCAGCATCAGGGCGGCACCCGCGCCACCATCGACAAGGGGCTGGAAGAGCTGCGCGGCATTGCCGAGATCGCCAATCGCGCCACCCGCAGCCCTGCCCCCGCCTCGGCGCTGACGCTGGGCATGCAATGCGGCGGCTCGGACGGCTATTCCGGCATCACCGCCAACCCGGCGCTTGGCGCCGCCTCGGACCTTCTGGTGCGCCAGGGCGGCACCACGATCCTGTCGGAAACCTCGGAAATCTATGGCGCCGAACATCTTCTGACGCGCCGTGCCGTCAGCCCCGAGATCGGCGAAAAGCTGATCGCCCGTGTCCGCTGGTGGGAAGACTATTGTGCGCGCAACGGCGGCGAGATGGACAACAACCCCTCCCCCGGCAACAAGCGCGGCGGGCTGACCACCATTCTGGAAAAATCGCTGGGTGCCGTTGCCAAAAGCGGCACCGCGCCTCTGAACGGCGTCTACCTGTTCGCCGAGGCCATCGACACATCCGGCTTCGTCTTCATGGACAGCCCCGGCTTTGATCCCTGTTCGGTCACCGGGCAGGTCGCCTCGGGCGCCAACCTGATCGCCTTCACCACCGGGCGCGGCTCGGTCTCGGGCTACCAGCCGGTGCCGGGCATCAAGATCGCCACCAACAGCGAGATGTACGCCCGCTTGAAAGACGACATGGACGTGAACTGCGGCGACATCGTGACCGATGGGGTCTCGATCGAGGCCAAGGGACGTGAAATCTACGACCTGTTCCTGCGCATCGCCTCGGGCGAGCAAACGAAAAGCGAAGAGCTGGGCTTTGGCGGGGTGGAATTCGTACCCTGGCAAATCGGCGCGGTGATGTGAGCCCAATGGACGAGAGACAGACACAATGACACTTGCCGGAAAAACCATCCTGATGACCGCCTGCGGGCAGGGTATCGGCCGGGCCTCGGCACTAGCAGCCGCCGCGCAAGGCGCACGGGTCATCGCCACCGACATCAATGCAGCCGCGCTGGACAGCCTCTCGGGCACCGAGGGCATCGAGACCCGCCCGCTGGACGTCACCGACGCCGCCGCCATTTCCGCGCTGGCCGCCGATCTGCCGGATCTGGACGGGCTGTTCAACTGTGCGGGCTTCGTCCACAACGGCACGATCCTGGACGTGTCGGACGAGGATTGGGCCTTTTCCAACGAGATCAACGTCACCTCGATGGTGCGCACCTGCCGCGCTTTCCTGCCCGGCATGTTGCGCCAGGCCGAAACTACCGGCACCGCCGCGATCCTGAACATGGCCTCGATGGCCTCTTCGGTGAAGGGCTTTCCGAACCGCACCGCCTATGGCGCCACAAAGGCTGCCGTGATCGGGCTGACCAAGGCCATCGCTGCCGATTTCGTGACCAAGGGCGTGCGCTGCAACGCGCTGTGCCCGGGCACGGTGGATACCCCGTCGCTGCGCGGCCGGATCGCCGCCGCCGCCGATCCGGTGCAGGCCGAAAAGGACTTTATCGCCCGCCAGCCCATGGGCCGGCTGGCGACGGTGGATGACATGACCCCAACCGTCCTGCATCTGCTGGGCGACGGCACCCGTTTCGTCACGGGGCAGGCCATTTTGGTTGACGGAGGCGTCACAATCTAGGCGCAGTTCTGGCAGGGGAGGGCTTGAACGATGACACCACTGGTTGAGATGACAGGGATCGAAAAGCGCTTTCCGGGCGTGCATGCCCTGCGCAACGTGCAATTCGATCTGTATCCTGGCGAGGTTCACGCCCTGATGGGCGAAAACGGTGCGGGCAAATCCACGCTGATGAAGATCCTGTCGGGCATCTACCCGCGCGATGGCGGCGAGATCCGGGTGGCTGGAAAACCCGCCGCCCCGTCCTCGCCGCGCGAGGCGCAGGATCTGGGCATCGGCATCATCCATCAGGAACTGAGCCTGATGAACGACCTGACCGCCGCACAGAACGTGCTGATCGGGCGCGAACCGCGGCGCAGCTTCGGACGTCTGGACGAGGCCGAGTTGAACCGGCAGACCGCCGAGATCTTCGACGCCATGAACCTGAAGATCGCTCCGAAGTCCCATGTCGGCGGCCAGACCATCGCGCGCCAGCAGTTGATCGAGATTGCCAAGGCGCTGTCCTATCGCCCCCGTGTCCTGATCATGGACGAACCCACGGCCGCCCTGAATGACGCCGAAATTGCCGAGTTGTTCGAGGTTATCGCGCGGCTCAAGGCCGATGGCGTGGGCATCGTCTACATCAGCCACCGCATGGACGAGATCAAGCGCATCGCCGACCGGGTGACGGTCATGCGCGACGGCTCCTGGATCGACACCGTGCCCGCCGCCGAAACACCGCTGTCGAAGATCATCGCGCTGATGGTCGGGCGCGAGGTTTCGGAAAAGCCGCCCGTTGTGCCCGACCTGTCCGGCGCCGAGGTGGCGCTGAAAGTCGAGGGGCTGAGCCGGGGCCACGAGATCAAGGATGTCGGCTTCGAAGTGCGGCGCGGCGAGATCCTGGGCTTTGCCGGGCTGATGGGCGCCGGACGAACCGAGGTCGCGCGCGCCATCTTTGGCGCCGACCCCAAGGACGCGGGCACCATCACCGTTCACGGGCGCGAGGTCCGCATCCGCGCCCCGCATGACGCGGTGGCCGCCGGCATCGGCTACCTGTCCGAGGATCGCAAGCATTTCGGCCTGGCGCTGGACATGTCCGTGCGCGCCAATATCGCCATGGCCAGCCTGGAGCGGTTCACCTCGCGCATGGGGGTGCTGGACGAAGCGCGGATGGAAACCACCGCCAAGGACTATATCCAGCGGCTGGGCATCCGGACTCCGTCGGACCAGCAACCGGCGCGGCTTCTGTCGGGCGGCAACCAGCAAAAGGTTGTCATCGCCAAATGGCTGGAGCGCGACTGCGACATCCTGATTTTCGACGAACCCACGCGCGGCATCGACGTCGGTGCCAAATCCGAAATCTACCGCCTGCTGGAACAGCTTGCCGCCGAGGGCAAGACGATCATCGTGATCTCGTCGGAACTGCCCGAGGTGCTGCGGTTGAGCCATCGCATCGCGGTGATGTGCGAAGGCCGGCTGACCGGAATCCTGCCCGGCGGCGCCGGGACATCGCAGGAACAGATCATGGAACTGGCGACACGGCGCGACGCCGTCATGGCGCCAACGGGAGACTGATATGACCGCAACCACAAATGCCCCAAACTCCCAAACGCTTCTGGGCCGCATCGGGGCCGCCGTGGCGCACCAACGGGTGCTGGCCTTTGCCTCGCTGATCGTGCTGCTGGTGGTATTCTCGCTGGCGTCGCCCAACTTCATGCAGATGTCGAACATGATCGCCATCCTGCAGGCCACCAGCGTCAATGGCGTGCTGGCGGTGGCGGCAACGCTGATCATCATCACCGGCGGCATCGACCTGTCGCTGGGCACCATGATGACCTTTACCGCCGTGATCGCGGGCGTGGTGCTGACCTATGCCGGGCTGCCCCTGCCGCTGGGCGTGGCGGCGGCCATCGGCGCGGGCGCGGCCTGCGGCTATTGTTCGGGCACCTTCATCGCGCGGATGAAGATCCCGCCCTTCATCGCCACGCTGGGCATGATGCTGATCCTCAAGGGCATGTCCCTGATCATCTCGGGCACCCGGCCGATCTATTTCAACGACACGCCGGGGTTCTCGGACATCTCGCGCGGGTCGCTTATTGGCGAGATCCTGCCCTTCGCCCCGATCCCCAACGGCGTGCTGATCCTGTTCCTTGTCGCCGGGGCCGCGGCCTATGTGCTGCAACGCACAGCCCTTGGCCGCTATACCTTCGCCCTGGGTTCCAACGAAGAGGCCGTGCGGCTGTCCGGCGTCAACACCGACCGCTGGAAGATCGCCATCTATTCGCTGGCCGGTGCCATCGTCGGCATCGCCGGGCTGCTGATCGCCTCGCGCCTGAACTCGGCGCAACCGGCGCTGGGGCTGGGCTATGAACTGGAAGCCATCGCCGCGGTGGTCATCGGCGGCACCTCGCTGTCGGGCGGGCGCGGCTCCATCATGGGCTCGCTCATCGGGGCGCTGATCATGGCGGTCCTGACCAACGGGCTGCGGGTGCTGTCGGTGGCCCAGGAATGGCAAACCGTTGTCACCGGCGCGATCATCATCCTGGCGGTCTATGCCGACATGCTGCGCCGCCGCAAATCCGCTTGAATTCATCACAAGACGGGGGACCCAACCCCTGCGTCCCAGACACGCAACAGGAGGAAAATCATATGTTGTCTCGTCGTACCCTACTTGGCGCTCTTGCCATTTCCGGTCTCGTGGCCAGCCCGCTGGCCGCCCAGGAGATCTATATTCCGCTGGTTTCGAAAGGCTTTCAGCACCAGTTCTGGCAGGCCGTGAAAGCCGGCGCCGATCAGGCCGCCGCCGAGGCCGGTGTTCGCATCACCTTCGAAGGCCCCGACAATGAAACCATGGTCGACCGCCAGATCGACATGCTGTCGGCAGCCCTGGCCAATTCGCCCAAGGCCATCGGCTTTGCCGCGCTCGACAGCCAGGCGGCGATCCCGATCCTGCGCGAAGCCCATGAAAACGGCATTCCGATCGTGGCCTTCGACAGCGGTGTCGACAGCGACATCCCGGTGACCACCGCCACCACCGACAACGTCGCAGCCGCAGCCCTGGCCGCCGACAAGATGGCCGAGATGATCGGCGGCGCAGGCAAGGTGGCCGTGGTCGCCCACGACCAGACCTCGCGCACCGGGATCGACCGTCGCGACGGCTTCCTCAACCGCCTGGAAGAAGCCTATCCCGACGTCGAGGTCGTGACTGTTCAATATGGCGCCGGCGACCAGCTGCAATCGACCGAGGTGGCCAAGGCCATCCTGGTGTCGAACCCCGACCTGAAGGGCATGTTCGGCACCAACGAAGGCTCGGCCATCGGCGTGGTCAACGCGGTGCGCGAACTGGGCACCGAGGGTCTGGTGGTGATCGGCTATGACAGCGGCAAGGCACAGAAGGACGCCATCCGCGAGGGCCTCATGTCCGGCGCGATCACCCAGAACCCGGTGGGCATCGGCTATGAAACCGTGATGGCGGCCGTGAAGGCGATCAACGGCGAAACCCTGCCCCCGATCATCGACACCGGCTTCTACTACTACGATGCCACCAACATCGACGATCCCAAGATCCAGGCGGTTCTGTACGACTGATCCGACCTTGGCCATCGGCGGGCTTCGTCCCCGCCGGTCGCGACCATCCTACCAGACGGGCCCGCGCCACTGCGGGCCCGTTTTTCGTTTCACCTTGTCGCCCGGTCCCTGATTTCCGGTTGACGCGCTTTCGCCGTGCCTTCCACTGTGCAGGGGCACTTGCCGCAACCGGAGGTCGCGATGCCGATCGAAAACGCTCCCTTCTCGCAGGCCGAATACGACCGGCGTATCGCCCTGACCCGCACCGCCATGCAGGCCGCGGGCATCGACGTTCTGTTCCTGACCAACCCGTCGAACATGCACTGGCTGACCGGCTATGACGGCTGGTCCTTCTATGTGCATCAGGGGGTGATCCTGACCATGGAGGGCGCGCCGTTCTGGTGGGGCCGCCTGATGGATGGCAACGGCGCGCGCCGCACGGTCTGGATGGAGGATGGGCAGATCCTGCATTACGCCGACCGTTACGTGCAGGCGCCCGACATTCACCCGATGGACGATCTGGCCTCGCACCTGCGGATCATGGGCTTCGGCGACAAGAACATCGGCGTCGAGATGGAGACCTATTTCTTCACCGCCCGCGCCTTTGCCGCGCTGGCCGAAGGGCTGCCCAAGGCGCAATTCATCGACGCCTCGACGCTGGTGAACTGGCAGCGGCTTGTGAAATCCCCTGACGAGTTGGACTTCATGCGCCGCGCCGCGCGGATATCGGAACTGGTGATCGGGCGGGCGATGGAGTTGGCCGAACCGGGGATGCGCAAGCATGAATTGGTCGGCGAACTGTTCAAGACCGCCGTGCAGGGCGAGGATGACAGCTGGGGCGACTATCCGGCCATCGTGCCGATGCTGCCATCGGGCGAAGACGCCTCGGCGCCGCATCTGACATGGAACGGCGAGGCGCTGAAACAGGGCGAGGCCACCTTCATCGAGCAATCGGGCTGCTATCGCCGCTATCACGCGCCGCTGTGCCGGACGATCTTCTTCGGCAAGCCGCCGCAATTCATGCGCGACGCCGCCAGCGCGCTGACCGAAGGGCTGAACGCCGGGATCGAGGTGGCCCGCGCCGGCAACCGCGCCTGCGACATTGCCCGCGCACTGGACGCGGAACTGGTGAAGGTCGGCATCGATCGGCCCAACCGCTGCGGCTATGCCGTGGGGCTGAGCTATCCGCCGGACTGGGGCGAGCATACGGTGTCGCTGCGCGCCTTCGATGAAACCGTGCTGGAACCCGGCATGACCTTCCATTTCATGCCCGGCCTGTGGATGGACAACTGGGGGTTGGAAACCACCGAAACCATCCTGATCCGCGACAGCGGCCCGGCCGAGCCGCTGTGCAACGTGGCCCGCAAGCTGTTCGTGAAGGATTAGGCGGATGGACGATCTGGAGCGATGCCGCCAGATCCTTGGCGATCTGGTGGGATTCAACACGGTCTCGTCGCGCCCCAACTTGGAGGCCATCCACTACATCGCGACCCTGCTGGAAGCCGCCGGCGCGCGGGTCGAGGTCATGGTGGATGCCAGCGGCACCAAGGCCAACCTCTTTGCCACGCTGGGGTCGGAGGCGCCCGGCGGGCTGGTGCTGTCGGGCCATACCGACGTGGTTCCGGTGGCCGATCAGCCCTGGACCACCGATCCCTTCACCCTGACCGAAGGCGACGGGCGGCTCTACGGGCGCGGCACCTGTGACATGAAGGGGTTCATCGCCGCCTGCCTGACCAAGCTGGACGTGCTGCGCGACGCCGCCCGCACCCGCCCCATCCATTTCGCCTTCACCCATGACGAGGAAGTCGGCTGCCTTGGCGCTCGCCACCTGGTCGAGGTTCTGGCCGCCCGCGAAATCCGCCCCGGCCTTGCCCTGATCGGCGAGCCGACCTCGATGCAGGTGATCGACGGCCACAAGGGCTGCTGCGAATACACCGTGACCTTCACCGGGACCGAAGGCCACGGCTCGGCCCCGCACCTTGGCGTCAACGCGGTGGAATACGCGGCGCGCTACATCGCCCATCTGCTGGAGTTGCGCGAGACCCTGAAGACGCGCGCCGCCGGGGCCACGCAGTTTGATCCGCCCTACACGACCATCAACGTCGGGCGGCTGTCGGGTGGCCATGCCCACAACGTCATCGCCGGGCACGCCGAACTGGATTGGGAAATGCGCCCCACCCTGCCCGGCGACATGGACTTCGTGAAGGATCAGGTCGCCGCCCATGTGCGCGAGGTGCTGCTGCCCGCGATGCGCCAGGTGTCCCCGCAGGCGCAGATTCGCACCGAGATCGTCGGCGAGGTTCCCGGACTGACCCCGATGGAGACCAACGCCGCCCGCGACCTGGTGTTCCGGCTGACCGGTGCCAATGGTGCGGGCACCGTTCCCTTCGGAACCGAGGCCGGATTGTTCCAGCAGATCGGCATGGATGCGGTGATTTGCGGCCCAGGATCCATCGACCAGGCGCATAAACCCGACGAGTTCGTGACTCTGGATCAATTGGGCCAGTGCCTGTCCATGCTGGACCGTCTGGGCCAAGGTTTCCGCGCGTAACACCCCCAACCACCTGAGAAATCAGCCAGACTTCCGCCCGGCGGGGCCTGCGACCGATGTTCGACCTTTGGCCAATATCGCCGCGTGATCTGGCGCTCTACCATCCTTGGCAGAGCAACCCTGCGGAGCACACCGCCATGCCCACCGACACTGCGTACCCCCAGCGGGCGATGACCATCGTCCGATCCTTCCCGGCTGCGCGCCACGTGTCTTTCTGGGTCTGGACAGCTGCCCCAAAGCGGTGCCGCGACGACAAGATGACACTTTAAATCCGGGATTTCTGGCCCGGAAACTTGAGGAGGAACCCCATGAACGAAATGACCCATACCGATACCGGCACCTATCAGTCGCCGTTCAAGCTGCGCTATGACAACTACATCGGCGGCAAGTTCGTCCCCCCGGTCAATGGCCGCTACTTCGAAAACGTCACCCCGATCACCGGCGCGATGATCAACGAAGTGGCCCGCTCGGATGCCGCGGACATCGAACTGGCGCTGGATGCGGCCCATGCGGCCAAGGGCGGCTGGGGCAGCACCTCGGCGGCGGAACGGTCCAACGTGATTCTGAAGATCGCCGATCGTATCGAGGAAAACCTCGAACTGCTGGCACAGGCCGAAACCTGGGACAACGGCAAGCCGATCCGCGAAACCATGGCCGCCGACATCCCGCTTGCGGCGGATCACTTCCGCTATTTCGCCGGGGTTCTGCGGGCGCAGGAAGGCAATATGTCGGAGATTGACGCCGACACCGTGGCCTATCACTTCCACGAGCCGCTGGGCGTCGTCGGCCAGATCATTCCGTGGAACTTCTCGATCCTGATGGCAGCCTGGAAACTGGCGCCCGCACTGGCGGCAGGCAACTGCATCGTGATGAAGCCCGCCGAACAGACCCCGGCCGCGATCATGGTTCTGGCAGAACTGATCAACGACCTGCTGCCCGCTGGCGTGCTGAACATCGTCAACGGCTATGGCGGCGAATGCGGGGCCGCGCTGGCGACCTCCAAGCGCATTGCCAAGATCGCCTTCACCGGCTCCACCGCCACCGGCCGCAAGATCATGGAAGCGGCCACCGTCAACCTGATCCCCGTTACGCTGGAGCTGGGCGGCAAGTCGCCGAACATCTTCTTCTCGGACGTGATGGCCAAGGACGACGCCTTCCTCGACAAGGCCGTCGAAGGCTTCGTGCTGTTCGCCTTCAACCAGGGTGAGGTTTGCACCTGCCCCAGCCGCGCGCTGATCCAGGAAGACATCTATGACGAGTTCATCGCCCGCGCTATCGAACGGGTGAAGGCCATCAAGCACGGTGACCCGCGCCATCCCGACACCATGGTCGGCGCACAGGCTTCGAAAGAGCAGCAGGACAAGATCCTGTCCTATCTGACCATCGGCCGCGAGGAAGGCGCCGAGGTTCTGGTGGGCGGTGATGCAGCCCGCTTCAACGGCGAACTTGCCGGCGGCAACTACATCCAGCCGACCATCCTGAAGGGCCACAACAAGATGCGGGTCTTCCAGGAAGAGATCTTCGGCCCGGTCGTCTCCGTGACCACCTTCAAGGACGAAGAAGAGGCGCTCGCCATCGCCAATGACACCATGTACGGCCTGGGCGCCGGCGTGTGGTCGCGCGATGCCAACACCTGCTATCGCTTTGGCCGCGCCATCGAGGCCGGTCGTGTCTGGGTGAACAACTACCACGCCTACCCGGCCCATGCGGCCTTCGGCGGCTACAAGCAGTCGGGCATCGGGCGTGAAAACCACAAGATGATGCTGGACCACTACCAGCAGACCAAGAACATCCTGATGAGCTACAACCCCAACAAGCTGGGTTTCTTCTAGGCTCCTCCCCGGCGGTGGCCCTTGCCGGGGCCGCCGCCAAAAAGTTTCCCCCCCTTCACCGCCGCCCCGAACGGGACGGCGGTGTTTTCGTTGCCGGATCAGGCCCGCGCGGCGGTGGCGTTTCGGGCGTGGGCCCGGCACGTCGCCACCACATCAGGGGTCAAGGGTCAGCGGGCAAGCCAGCCGCCATCCACGTTCAGCACCGCGCCGTGGATATAGCGCGCGGCGGGCGAGGACAGGAACACCGCCGCCTCGCCGATGTCGGAGGGTTCGCCCCAGCGCCCGGCCGGGATCCGTTCCAGGATCTGGCGGGAGCGTTCGGGATCGTTGCGCAGGGCTTCGGTGTTGTTGGTCTCGATATAGCCCGGCGCAATGGCATTCACGTTGATGCCTTTCGCGGCCCATTCATTGGCCAGCAGTTTGGTCAGCCCGGCCACCCCATGTTTCGACGCGGTGTAGGAAGGGACCCGGATGCCGCCCTGAAACGACAAAAGCGAAGCGATGTTGACGATCGCCCCCTTGCCCTGACGCGCCAGAACCGCCCTGGCGAAACTCTGGCAGGTGAAGAACACCGCCTTGAGGTTCACATCCATCACGTCGTCCCAGTCGGCCTCGCTGAAATCGGTGCTGTCGTCGCGCCGGATGATCCCGGCGTTGTTGACCAGTATGTCGATCTTGCGCCCCGCGAAGACGTCGCGCGCCGCCATCGGGTCGGCGAAATCCAGCAGCATCTCTTCGCCCGAGGAAATCTGCCCGACCGTCTCGGCGCAACTGCGGCGCCCCGCACAGATCACATGCGCCCCGGCCTGCCCCAGCGACACGGCAATGGCCTGCCCGATGCCGGTGTTGGCGCCAGTCACCAGCGCCGTGCGCCCTTCCAGCGAAAAGGGGGTCAACGCAGGTCCTCCATCGCCACCATGTCCATGTCGGTGAAATCGGCGTTGTCCCCGGCCATCGCCCAGCAAAAGGTGTAGGATCCGGTGCCAGCGCCCGAGTGGATCGACCACGGCGGCGAGATGACCGCTTCTTCGTTGGCCATGACCAGATGCCGGGTTTCCTCGGGGCGGCCCATGAAGTGGAACACGCGCGCATCGGCGTCCAGATCGAAATACAGATAAGCCTCCATCCGGCGATCATGAAGGTGGCAGGGCATGGTGTTCCAGACCGATCCCGGCAGGAACTGGGTATAGCCCATGGTCAGCTGGCAGGTTTCCTGAACGTCCGGATGCAGAAACTGGATGATGACCCGCTCGTTCGCGGTGTCCTTGCTGCCCAGTTCCAGGCGCTTGGCCTCGGACGGTTTGATCAGCCGCGTCGGGCAGACCCGATGCGCCGGGGTCGAGACCAGGTAGAAACGGCCCTCACCGGCGAATTCGACCGCGCCCGAGCCCATGCCGAGGTACAGAACATCGCCGGCCTCCATCGCATGGGTCTGGCCCGCCGCCGACACGGTGCCCGCGCTGCCGATGTTCAGAACCCCAAGCTCGCGCCGTTCCAGAAGGCTTTCGGTGCCGGTGTTTTCGACCTTGTCCAGGGTCAGCGGCGCGCCGTCGGGCACGACCGAACCAAGGATCATCCGGTCATAATGGCTGTAGACCAACTTGATCTGTCCCGGCTGAAACAACCCGCCGACATGGAAATGATCGCGCAGGGCCTGGGTATCCAGGGTCTTGCCGGTGGCAGGGTCGATGGCGTGGCGGATGGCAACAGGTGTCATGGTGGACCTCACAGAAAATCGTCGCGGCGGGGGGTGAAACAGTCGATCAACTCGCCGCTGTCCAGACAGCGGCAGCCATGTTCGGCGCCCGAGGGGATGACAAGGCTGTCCCCCGCGCCCACGTCGATGGTCTTGCCATCAACCTGAAACGAGAACCGGCCGGATTTGACATAGGTTGCCTGCACATGTGGATGGCTGTGCAGCGCCCCTACGCGCCCGGCCTCGAACGTGACAGACACGACCATCATGTCAGGCGCGTCGGCCAGAACCTGACGCATCACGCCCTCGTCGGCTTGCACTACGGGAAATACGGTTGTCATGGGGGAAACCTCGATTGGCGGTATGAGACGGGGGGCGGGTCAGCATCACGGCTGTGCATGTGGCGCACGCCTTGGACAAGGATGCGGATCGGGGAAACTGGCAGGTTGGGGGCATGCGGCACCCGCACTAAAACCAATGGTCCGGCGCTGCAAATCCGGCAAGCCTCGGTCACGATCCCGAACAGCCATGCATGTCCCCCATATTCGGGCTCTGGTTCCCGCTTGAAGAAGAGCGATCCGACCCGACGGTATGGACTAATATTCTAGTATGCTGTAGTTGTCAATCGGAAGGGAGGGCACCCATGGCCAACAGCGATCCCGGCGCATTGCCGATCGAACCGCGCCGCCCGTCGGTGGCGGATCAGATCTTTGACGACATGCAGCGGAGAATCCTGACCCTGGATCTGCCGCCAAACACCAAGGTGTCCGAGATCGAGATCGCCCGACAAGCCAATGTGTCACGCCAACCCGTAAGGGATGCCTTCTATCGCCTGTCCGAGCAAGGATTTCTGAACATCCGGCCGCAACGGGCCACGCTTGTCACCCAGATCTCGGCCCGCGCCATCCGCGAATCGCGCTTCGTGCGCACCGCGCTGGAACTGGAAACTTCGCGCATCGCCTGTGAAACCTTCGGGCACGAGGATATCGCCGCGCTGGACTGGATCATCGAACAGCAGGAAGAGGCGACCGTGCAGGATGACCCGGATCGATTCCATGAACTGGACGACGCCCTGCATGCCGCCATCTGCAATCGGGGCGGTCAGGGCTTTGCGTGGAAACTGATCCAGTTGCAAAAGGCTCACACCGACCGCGTCCGCTACCTCTCGCTGGCCTTCGCAGCCAAGGAAGCCATCGACGACCACAAGGCCATCGTTGACGGCATCCGCCATCACGACATTGACGCGTGCCACGCCGCCGTGCGACGCCATCTTGGCCGCATCCAGGGCCAGATCGCGCAAATCCGCGCCCAACACAGTGCCTATTTCGAACCTGAGGACACCCCATGACCCAACGATTTGTCAGCCTTGGCGAATGCATGGTCGAACTTGCCCCGGCCGGCGAGGGCAACAAGTTGCTGCAAGGATTTGCCGGCGACACGCTCAACACCGCCTGGTACATGCGCAAGCTTCTGCGCCCCGACTGGCAGGTCGACTATGTCACCTGCGTCGGCAGCGATGCGATTTCGGGCAAGATGCTGGAGTTCTTCCAGAATGCCGGGCTGAACACCGATCACGTGAAAAGCCGCAAGGACAGCACCGTTGGCCTGTATCTGATCACCCTGGACAACGGCGAACGCAGCTTCTCCTACTGGCGCAGCGACAGCGCCGCCAAACGGCTGTGCCAGGATCCGGGACTGGTGCCGGGGGCTTTGCAGGATGCCGCCGTCGCCTATTTCTCGGGGATCACCCTGGGGATCCTGTCCGCGGCCGATCGCGCAATTCTGCTGGATCACCTGCGCACCGCCCGCGCCGCCGGGGTCGAGATCGTCTTCGACCCCAACCTGCGCCCGGCGCTGTGGGACAGTCCGCAGACCATGTGTACCGCCACCATGCAGGCGGCCGAGGTGGCCGACGTGGTCCTGCCCTCCTACGACGACGAAGCGTCATTTTTTGGGGATGCCGACCTGAAGGCCACCGCCGAACGCTACGCAAAATGCGGGTCGGGGCTGGTGGTGGTCAAGAACGGCGGCGCGGAAATGCTGACGCTGGACCGGGGGGCGTTTGCTGCGCATGTCTCCACCGCCCCTGAGGCTATCGTCGACACAACCGCCGCCGGTGACAGCTTCAACGCGGGCTTCCTGGCCACCCGCGCCCAGGGCGGCGCCCTGGCCGAGGCTATGCGCGGCGGCGCTGACCTCGCCGCAAAGGTCATCGCCCATCGCGGGGCGCTGGTGCAGGGGATCGCGCTTTAGCCAACTCGCGCCGGTCGCTGCAGCGCATTCCCTTTGTCAACGGTCTTGCGCCCCGCCAGCGCGCAGGGGCGCACCCCGGTTGATCCGACCGAGGTGCGCTGCAGGACCTTCCCTGACCCCCGTAACTGTCGGCTCGATGGCGGCAACATGATGCGGGTCTACGCGCAGGTCTGGGAAGGCAAGCCGCCCAAGCAGTTCTTGCAGGAATATCCTGAACGGCTGCCCCTGCGAGTAGAACTGCACAACGCGTTCTTCTCCCGGTAGATCCTCGTTCCCGAACACCCCGACGCGCAGGCCGGTTCAGCAATCACCACAAAGACACGATGCCTCGCCCCTCGCCTGCTTGCCACCGCCGCGTCGGCGGGTGCCCAAGAGCGCGGCTTGTCCGGTCCGCCCTTCGTCGCATCCGAGCTGACGCCGGGCGGCCGTTTGCCAGACCCGTAGCCGGGGTGATTTCCGCCGCAACTCCCTGTTGGGCTACTGCGCCTCAACCGGCCCGATCAGCGGGGTTTTCACCGGTTTGGCGACCCCGAAGAAGACCACGATGGTATGGGCCGAGAACCGGGTGGATTGCGCCTCGGGCGGGTCTTGGCTGAAGCCCGCGTCGGTGTCACTCCAGCCGTTGCCGACCCAGGCATTGCCGGCGGGGTCGATGGCGATCGGGGCCACCGTTTCCAGCCCGCCGATGAACCCAGCAGCAGGGGTGATCGCATCGCCGGTTGTCAGCCCCTCTGGGCAAGTCTCGGTACGGACACCACAAAGTTGGGTGACCGAATGGCTGGTCGAACTTGCCACCCAAATGTTGTCGTTGCCGTCGATGGCAACGCCCCAGGGGCCGGTGATCGCGCCATTCGCGTTGAAGGGTCCGTGTACCGTGCCGTCGGGGGTGATCATCGAGATATCGCCGCCGGGATACTTGCTGATGATGTCCCACAGGTCGATCCACATGTGGGCAGCGATGTCATCCGCCGACATCGTCCCTTTCCGCGCTTCCAGCTTGGCCTTGATCGTCTGCTGAACCAGATCCAGCTTTTCATGCGTGCCCGGATGCCCGACGAGGTTGCCGACCCAGGCGTTGCCCTGGCTGTCGATGGCAATGGCATGGGGGCTGAAGCCGACCTTGATTTCCTCGGCCTTGCCGGGATCGCTGGCCGGAAAGCGGGTCACCGTGTCCCCGCCACTGTTGGTGATCCAGATCCGATCCTGCTGGTCGATGGCGATGCCGAAGGGCGATTTGACCTTCAGCGTGCCATCCACGGGCTTTCCGTCAACGGTCTGGCCAAGGATGCGGCCCTTGGAGGGATCGCCGCCAGGGATATGGACGATCTGGCTGTTGCCATTGTCGACGGTCCAGACATCGCCATTGGGCGCAACCAGAATGCCCTGCATCTGCCCCAGCTTGCCATCGAAGTCATAGCCGCCCTCCGGCGACAGCGGCTTGCCGGTCTTGCGATCCAGCACCGAGATCGTGCTGCCGATCAGGTTGGTCAACCAGACCTTGTCATCGGCGGAAAAGGCCACGCCCCAGCCGGGACTGTCCAACCCGCCGCCGCGAAAGCCGGTGATCGCCGGGGACAAGGGTTTGCCGTTCGGGGCGAACTTGCCGCTGCCGGCGCCGAACTGGTGGAAGATCGTGGTCTGCGAGCCGACCAGCCAGTTGTTGTTGGTCCAGAAGTTGCCCTCGACATCAATGGCGGCCCCGCCCACGGCAAAAAAGCCGCCGCCGGAATAGACCAGCGACAGGGTCCAGGAACTGGGCGGATAGAAGAGGTAGGGGATCAGCGCCACGTCGCGATACCGCTTGCCCTCGGGGACCGGATAGAACTTGTCCAGAAGTCCAAAGAGCTTGGCGGCGTTATGCGCCGGGTGGCGGGCGATGTTCTGCGCCGCCTGCAGCGTGTCGGTTGGGGCGGCCCCGCCCGGCGGGGTGGCGGCCTCGAACAGCCTGGTGCAGGCGTCGGGGATCTGCGTGACGCAGGCCGACAGCAGCAGGCCCAGCGTGTTGAACTTGGCCAGCGTGGTGGTTTGCGGCGCGTTCAGCGGGTCCACGATCACCGGCCCAAGACCGCCGGATTCCAGATCCACGAGGTTCGGCACATTGCCGGCGGCAATCCCCAGGCCGGTCGCGTTGCCCTGCAAGGCGCTGCCGTCCAGAAACTGCGCCGCTGTCCACACCGAGGCCACGGTGGTCAACGCGTTGATCGTCACCCGCGCGGGCGGCTTTGCCCCAAGGGTGGCCATCAGGGCCGTGGCCTTGTTTGGCCCCGTCCCGGCAGCGTCCTGCGCGGCACCGCCTCTGGCGATCACGTAGACCACGCCGGTGTCGTCCCGCCCCTCGGCAAGGGTCAGCGCATAGGTGCCATCCTCTGCCGTGGTAGCCGTGGCCAGCCTCTGCGGGGTGTCGGGACTGGCCAGCCAGGCGGTCACTTCGGCCCCGGAAATCGGCAAGCCGCCGACTTGGACCTGCCCGTCAATACGCTCCTGCGCAGAGGCTGACAGGGCTGTCAGAGACACCGATGCGGCGAGGGTAAAACGTTGAAAGCGTCGCATCACGATGGTCTTCCTTTTTCTGCGATCTGAAACGGGCGTGATCCCGTGCAAGGGCGATAAGCAAACCGGCAAAAAGACGAACGGGGCTCATTGCGCTGTGCCTGTAGGAAAGCGACGACTGGTCAGGTGAACACCGCAGGGTGGTGGGCCCGCCAGCAAGCTGCACCTCGCGGGCAGGTTGTTTGTCTGGCGGGTCACCCGATCATTCCACGGGCGTGATGTCGGTCGGTTGCCAGCTCTTGTCGAAGAAGGCCGGCATCGGGCTGTAAAGCCGCAACAGGGTGACCCAGCCCTTCTTGGGATCGGTCTGGATCCAGTTGCCGCGGGCAACGCCCTCGGGCTGCTCAGGCGCGAACCAGATGGTGGTGGCGCCATCTTCGGCCACCTCTGCCGCGGGCGAAGGATAGCTCTGCGACCCCGCGCGCGGATACTTTTGCGGCGTCTTCAGCATCGACCGGGTCTGGTTGTCATAAAGGGTGAAGGACCAGAACGCCTCGGCCGGGATGCCCTTGGGAAGGGTCACCTTGTAGGTTCTGGCCCCGTCGAACCAGTTGCCGCCCGCATCCTTCGTGGCGAACAGATATTGCGAGCCGACGCCGGTCAGACGCATCGCCATTGCCGGGGTGATCCCGGTGGCGTTGTAGAAGAACGACGTGCGCGCATCGTTGTGCTTGTAGCCCGTCGGCGGATAAGGCTTGGCGCCGTCCTTGGTGATTTCGGGCAGCGGGGCCTCGAAGTTGTAGCCGCCCTGGAACAGGGGGTTCCACCACTGCAAGCCCTCGTACCAGAACCAGTCCGGATCGCGCGGTGCGAAACCCAGCGTCCGGCCGGTGGCATTGCCCAGTTTCACGGCCTCTTCAAGAATGCCTTTCATCCGGTCGTCGGGGGCAAATGCCTGTCCCTTCCGGATCCCGATGGCCGCGACCGGCCCCATCAGTTCGGGATCGATCACCGTCGCGGGGTTGTCCTGCACCAGCCGGTTCAGCATCTCGAAATAGCTGTAGTCGCTGGGCGGGATGGTGTTGATCGCAAGCCCCGTGCCCTCGTGGAAGACCGTCGCCTTGGGCTCGGCATTGCGGCCCAGTTCGACCCCGCCCTCAAGGAAACGGGCGATGGACATGCCGACGCCACCGGGCGCGTAGGGATAGATCTTCAGACTGTCCTTGACGACCTTGACCGTCGGCGCCGGATCATCCTTTGTCAGGAACGACCGGCCCAGCACCAGCACGCGGTTGGTCTGGGAACGGCTAAGGTAGAAGCCGTCTTCCGGCAGGTAACCGTCGTAATCCGGCCCTACCAGAAGGTATTTGCCACCCTCGCCGCGATCCGGTCCCGGACGGCCAAAGTCGGTGACCCAGCGAAACCACATGTCATCGATGGTGCCAAGCGCATCGGGCGGTGTCTCGATCACCATCGGCCCGTCGGCCAGGTTGACGAAACCAAGATAGTACACTGTGTCGGCATTGGCGGTCAGAAACAGCGATTCCGAATCCATCAGTTCCGAGAACAGCAGCATCTCGTTGTCCTTGATGCCCGCCGCCTGGAACCCTTCCAGCGCCGCCTGCACGCTGACCCCCTTGAAGGTGTCGGTGAAGGCCCGGAAGGCATAGACCGTATCAAGATTGTCATAGACCGCCGAAACCGTATCGGCACTTGGCGCGCCATCCTTGAAGCTGAGCGGTCCGATGGTCGACTCGACACTGTCCGGGGTCGAGATGGAGGCCAGCGACTGTTCGGAGACCTGCGCGACCGCCGTCGTCGCGGCAAGGAGAGAGGCGGCAGCAAGCGGTGAAATCAGCTTCATTCGGGGTGATCCTTGGTGAGTGTTCATTCAATTGCGCAACGGTAGCGCCACAATCGCGCACCGTGCACGTGTTTTCCCTTCGACAGGCGCAAGGCCGATGGCGAGAAATTCCGGGAAATTGTTAACAGAGGCATCGCGATCCCCCTTACCATTTCCCGCCAAATTGTCGTTGCGGACACCAGCGCAACCGTGACCGGACCCTGTCGTCATGGTCGACACCGGCCCCAGCCGCCCCGCCCCTGAAACGCGCCGGAATACCAGCCACTATCCTGTCGCCTTTGACCCGCGTCGGCCTTATAGTTACCCGGCGTCAGAAAAGCGTTTTCCGTTTGTCCTGCCGTGCCACGCGGCAAGTTCCTGGAGACCCCCATGCGCAAAGTGCCGCTTGTCCGGGCCGCACATCTGAATGTCTACCTGGAGGTCCTTCGCGATCTGGGGGTGCCGGTCCACAAGGGCCTTGATCGCGCGCGGCTTCCGACAACCGTGGATGAGACCCCGAACTACTATCTCAGCGTGCCGCTTGTGCTGGATTTCGTGTCCGCCCACGGCGGCTACGGCGCCGCCATGGAACTTGGCTTTGCCGCCGCACAGTCGATGGGACTGGAAGGACTGCGACCGCAAACCCAATCGGCCATCCTTGCCGCGCCCAGCGGGCTGGCGCGGGTGCAGGCTGCGGCAACGCGCGCACAGCAGGAAAACGGCGCCCTGTTCGCCCGCATTTACGCGCATGGAGATGACCTGCGCGTGGTGTGCGATATTGCCGGCTTTGATGACAGCCCGGCGCTGGCCTATGCCGAGTGGTTGCAGGTGCAGGCCTTCGTGTCGATCGTGCGCAGTGTTGCCGGCCCGTTCTGGTGCCCTGCCGAGATGACCTTCATTTCGAAACGCGCCCCGCCCGCCGCCGCGTGCGAGGCCTTTCCGAACACCCGCATTCTGATGGGCCGCCCGCATACCACCATCCTGGTTCCACGGGAGCTGCTGGGCCGCCCCTGCCCCGTGGACCCCGCAACATTGGCCTTGGCGAAGACACCGCCGGCGCCGGGATATCTGGCAACGGCCGAGATGATCCGGGAAATCCTGAAGACCTATCTGCACGACCGGCCCCTTCGCATCGGCGACCTGGCAGAGATCCTGGGCACCAGCGAACGCTCCCTGCAACGCCACCTCGGCGCGCAAGGCCTGAAGTTCTCGCAACTGGTTGCCGAGGCCCGCTATCAGGTGGCCTGCGAGATGCTCGCGCAGCACGACGTGAGCATCACCGATGTCGCCTACTCGACGGGTTACGAGAACCCTTCGCATTTCTCACGTGCCTTCCGGCGGTTTTCGGGGGTGTCGCCCAGGCAATACCAGTGTTCCCTTCATCCGCATCCCGCGGAGCGCCGCAATATCGGCGCGTCGGCCAACGGGCGCTGACAGCCCGTCGTGCAGTAGGGGCGGGCCGCTGCCCTAGACCGGCGCCGCACCGTTGCGGACCACGTAGATGAACGCGGGTGGCAAGTTTCGAAGTTCAAAACCAATCTCAGGTTCGGTGCCAAAAAGATCCCGAAGATCGTTCCGCGACACCAGGGAATACTGAAACTGAAGGAGTTTTCCGTTGGGCCCAAGATGTTCGCGGATTTGGGAAAACACGTTCAGCGACACCTGCCTTGGCAGCGACGCAAAGGGCAAGGTCGATACGATGTTGTCAAACCTCTTGCCCGGAAAATGGTCGGATATCCTTTCGGCGGATGCCTCGACATAGGTCACCCTGGGATCGTCAACCATGAAGGCCCGGCATCTCTCGTCAATCTCGAAGACGGTAACGGTGCTGCGCGGCGTCATTCTCCTGACAATTCCTTCGGTGAAGACCCCTGTACCGAACCCCAGTTGCAGCAGCTCCATGTCCTGGGAAAAGTCCAGCCTTTCCAGCATCCTGCGCACCAGGAATCTAGAACTCGGGGCGATGGTCCCGCGTCGTCTGAACCAGTCGAAGCGGTTTGCAACATGAGTCAACACGGGGTGCCTCCTTGTGCTTGTGGCCTGCCCCCAGGCATCCCTCGTTCAAACGAAAACATGCATATGGAATTCTGGTAGTCCGGCGTGCCGTCCCGTGCAAGCGTTCGATCCGGCACTGTGCTCCACTTGGGCGGTGGCGGCAGGAATTGGCCATTTCCGAACATCAGGAAAAGTTGGGGATATGGGATCCGGGCCAGGGTGACGGGTGGTGACAGGTCCAAATGGCTTGGCCGCTGGTTCGGGCCTTGTTGCACAAATCGGCCGATGTCCGAACTTCACTTTCCCCCGGCCCGGCGCATCCCACGGCATCTGCGACGGATATGCGCGGGGCGGTCTAACGGTTGAGTAGGGGAACACGAGCGATCTTCTGTCCGGATCACGCTTGGCAAGGCACGTCGATGCCCCCTTCCCGAAAGCCCGTCTGTGTCCAACACCGGAACCAACGACGGGGTTCCGCCAAGACCTGCTTATAGAAGCATTGATACTATAAATGCTGAAAATGTCCCCCCCTGTGCGAATAAGTGGCGGAATCGTTAACTCCGCCTCGTTGGCGGGACATTGGGAGGACAGCATGGCTTCGATGGATACTGGGCAAGTGACGCATGGCGGCACGATGGATGCAGAGGGCAACACCCTCAACCCAGCGGGCGCTGATGAAAAGACATGGGGATCGTTTGCGATCTTCAACATCTGGGCCAACGATGTTCAGTCTCTGTTTGGGTATTCGCTTGTTGCGTCGCTGTTCATTTCGTTCGGTGTCGGTGGCTAGCCCGCCTTTGCCGCGCTGATCACAGCTGGCCTGTTCGTCATGTGGATGGTCAACCTGTCCGGTGCGCCGGGTGAAAAATACGGCATCCCCTACCCGGTTGTCGCCCGCGCAAGCCTTGGCACGCAGGGCGCGAAGCTGCCCGCCATTCTACGCGCCATCGTTGCCGTGTTCTGGTACGGCGTGCAGGTCTATTTTGCGTCAACAGCCGTTGCCCTGCTGATCTATTCCGTCACCGGCGTGACCGGCGGAACGGAGTACTTTGGCTTGACGGTCGTTGACTGGATTTCGTTCCTGATTGTCTGGTTCTTCCACATCGTCATCTTCTGGCGCGGCATGAACTGGGTCGAGACCTTCCTGAACATTGCGGGGCCGTTCGTGTACCTTGTGATGATCGGCCTGGTTATCGTGCTGTGGCAGCGCTCTGACGGTCAGCTGCTTGAGGCAACGGCCACGATCTTTGCCAATCCCGAAGGCACCTTCTGGACCGAAGCCAAGGGCTTTATCGCGATTGTCGGTACCATGGTGGCCTATTTCGCGGCCGTCATGATCAACTTCAGCGACTTCTCGCGCTATGCCAAAGACAAGAAAACAATGGTCGTTGGCAACCTGCTGGGCCTTCCCTTCAACATGATCCTGTTCTCGGCGCTTGCGCTGTTGACCACCGGCGGCGCGGCCGTCGTGTTCGGGGAAGAGATCATCAACCCCACCGAAATCGTCGAGCGGACCGACAGCGTTCTGCTGGGCATCATCGCCGCGATCACCTTCTTCGCGGCAACGGTCGGCATCAACCTCGTTGCGAACTTCATCCCGGCGGTCAACGGCATTGCCAACCTGTCGCCCGAGAAGATCAGCTTCCGCAAGGCCGGCCTGATCACGTCGGTGTTCGCCCTGGTGATCGGTGGCATGTGGGTCAGCTTCATCAGCCAGGTCGGCATCGGTGGCTTTGTGAACACGCTTGGCGCGGTGCTTGCCCCCATCTTCGGCATCATGATCGTGGACTACTACGGTCACCGCAATCAGCAGTTGAGCGAAGCCGACCTCTACAACATGAACGGTGGCATCTATCACTACAACAACGGCTGGAATTCGGCCGCGGTGAAAGCCTTCGCGGCCGCAGCGATCTTCTCGGTCGCGACGGTCTGGGTGCCCTGGTTCTCCGTCCTGTCCGGTTTCAACTGGGTGATCGGCGCGGTTCTTGGTGGCGTCATCTACAACGCGATTGCGAAAAAACCTGCCTGACGACGGGCGCAGGACCTAGCAAGAAAATGGCCGATGGGGAGGCATCCCCATCGGCCTTTTCAATGAAAACGGAACGTCTTCCCAAGCCGGCCGGCAGACCGCTCGGCCTTGCTACCAGCCGCCGAACCGCGACCACGTGGCCAGCGGCGCGCCATCCTTGGCGGGAATGACGTGGTACTGACCATGTTGCGCCGCCGTGGCGCAGGCGTGATTGGGCAAGATACGCAGTTTCGTACCCAGCGGCAGATCCGGGGCCGTGCCGTCGAACCCAGGGCGCGGCGCGATCACCCCATGCTCCTGATTTGCCTGAATGACGATCAATCCCGGAATGACACGGCCCGCGTCATCACAGACAATCCCATAGCCCTGATCCACCTGTTGGCTTGCTGTACCACGATCCCGCGACATCGCCATCCAACCTGCATCGCAGATCGTCCAGCCGCGCTTTGCCTGGTGCCCTATGACCGTGGTCAGCACGCTCAACGCGATGTCATCCACGTCGCAAACGTCAATCCCCGCCATGACCAGATCAAAGAACACATAGACGCCGGCGCGCAGCTCCGTGACGCCGGTCAGATCATGGGCCGCATGGGCCGTGGGGGTGGAACCGACGCTGACCACCTGACAGGGCAGCCCCACCGCGCGCAGCCTGTCGGATGCATCGACCACCGCGCGCCGTTCCTGTTCGGCAAAGACGGCCTGTGCGCCGCGCCCAACAGCGCCATAGCTTTCGCCGGCGTGGCACAATACGCCACACAACGCTGCACCCCCTGCATCCAGGACGCGCCCGACGTCGATCAATGCCGGATCGTCCGCCGTCAACCCGCTGCGATGACCATCGCTGTCGATTTCTTTCATGGCCGGGATCGCGACCCCGGAGTCCCTGGAAGCCGCCGCAACGGCTTCGGCCTGGGCGACGCTATCCAACAGGACGATCAATCGACACCCCGCACGGTGCAGGGCAACGACGCGCTCCAACTTGTCCGGGCTGATGCCCACCGCATACAGGATGTCTGTGATCCCTGCGTCGGCAAAGACCTCCGCTTCCGCCAGCGTCGACACCGTCGCGGGACCATTGCCGTCCGCCAGAACATAGCGTGCGGCCGCGACGCTCTTTGTGGTTTTCAGATGCGGCCGCAAAGCGACACCAAGAGACGCCGCATGTTGCGAAAGGCGATCAATGTTGCGCTTCATGCGGGCTTCGTCGACCAGCAGGCAAGGGGTGGGCAAAGCAGACAGGCGGGCGTCGGGCATGGGGCACTCCGGCATGGTGGGTTCGAGAGATCATATCGGCAAATCAAGCCGGAACCACACAAGAGTTTCTTTCTGTAACGCTTGCCAATAGACTTTCGAAAACCTGCTGAAAGAGAAGAAGAACATGGCTCCCCTACCCGGCTTTATCGATATCCACGCGGATGTATTGAACGCCCTGGACAACGGCAAACCCGTCGTCGCCCTTGAAAGCACCATCATCACACATGGCATGCCATTTCCCGACAATGTCGACATGGCAAAGAACGTCGAAAGCATCATACGCGACCGCGGCGCGGTTCCCGCCACCATTGCCGTGCTTGATGGTCGCCTGAAGATTGGCCTGAGTGAGGATGAATTGCAGCGTCTGGCCAGAACCGAAGACGCGCTGAAAATCTCGCGCGCAGACATGGCCTTCGCGATCTCTCAGGGGAAAACAGCCGGAACAACCGTTGCCGCCACAATGATCGTGGCACGGATGGCTGGCATTCGGGTGTTTGCGACGGGCGGAATCGGCGGCGTTCACGCCGGCGCCGAAACCAGTTTCGATATCTCGGCAGATTTGACCGAACTTGGCAGAACGGATGTGATTGTCGTGGCAGCGGGCGCCAAGGCCATTCTTGATGTTCCCAAGACACTGGAAGTGCTTGAGACGCAGGGCGTCTCGGTCGTCGGCTACAAGACGGATACCCTTCCGGCCTTCTGGACAAGCGGCTCTGACCTGGCGGTTCCGCTCAGGTTGGACAATGTCGCTGATATTTCCGCATTTCAGAAGGTTCGCGACGAGCTTGGCCTTGGGGCGGGGCTTCTGGTCGCAAACCCAATTCCGACGGCAGATGAAATCCCGGTCGATATCATCAATGGATACATCCGCACGGCGCAATCAGAGATGGAAGCGCGGGGTATCTCGGGCAAGCAGGTGACGCCGTTCCTGCTGCAACGGATCTTCGAGCTTTCGGATGGGCAAAGTCTGAAGGCGAACATTGCCTTGGTCGAGAACAATGCCCGGCTGGCCGCTGACATCGCGGTCGCGTTCCACGCCTAGGATCCATCGTTGTCCCAGCCCAGCGTGCGGACAACGACCCAGGCATCTTCCGTAACGTGCCCTGTGCTGCGGGCAGCAATCGCGTGAAGCCCGCTGGCCGCCGCGCAGAAGCGCCTAGGCCAAGGATCGTCGAAGCGCCAAGGTTGCCTCGATCAAGGCCAGAACCGCAATGAAAACCAGCAGTGGCCATGTTCCGAATTCTACGATCATCCAGCCTGCAATCAGCGGGAACCCGAATATGCCAATGAAATAAGTGAGTGCGAAGAGTTGAAGGGTCTGTGCACCCAGGCTCTCGTCGGCATCGTTGGCGGCCATGGTGACAAGGATCGGATAGGATATTCCGTACCCAATCCCAAAAAGGACTGCCACGACCATGTACAATGGGAAACTTGTTCCGCTGAAAATAAAGATCACCACGCTGAAACACATCACGTACAAAAGAAGTGCAATCGTGCGATAGGGGTTATTGCCCCCCTTGAAGCGTGCCAGGATCAGACGGAAAATCACCACCGTAACGGTGTAGAGCAGAAAGAAGCTGGCGTAGTTCAGACCTCTTGCGTCGGCGAATACCGTTTGAAAATTGATCATTCCCGCAAAGACACTTGCGCCGAGACAGATCATCAAGATCGGCAGAAGAGAACGCGACGCCATCACGCCGGAGAGCGATGCCAATGTAATCCTGGACGGCGCCTCGGCACGGGGGCTGATCGCATGAGCCTTGATCGGAAGATCAAGAACCAGAAACAGGAAAGCGCTGATGACACAAAGGGCTGCGGTCACATAGAAGGCATGGCGGACGGAGTATCCCGCCCCCTCAAGAACAGAGGCCAGGACCGGAGAAAGGCCAAAGCCCGCCATGACGAATACTGAAAGCAGTGTGAAATAGCGCACCCGTGCGTCTGCGCTGACCAGCCTTGACAGAACAACCGGGCCCAAAGAATACGTAAGCCCCCATCCAAATCCCAGAAGCAGGCTGGCCGTGACCAGACCGACCCCTACCGTATCAAGGTAACCATAAAGAAAAAGGGACGCGGCAATCGCAATGCAAGCCCCGCTCAATGTGCGAAGCCGTCCGAAGTAATCCGATAAATGCCCCGAGAAGTAGACGGTCACGACCGTTGAGATCGTCGTCGCAAACAACATGCCGCCGACAATCTTTTCGTCGGCCCCGAAACTGTCAAACAGTCTGGGCAACATGAAGGTCAGCCCATAGGCTCCGGCTTGCAGGAAAATGGCGGTGAAGAATAGGAAGAAGAGAAATCCTCGTGACATGTTCACCGCCCTGAAGTGTGCTTTTCGCACAGCAAATCGAATGTAGACGTGCGGACCGGCAACGTACCGAATTTTCGAATCTGCGGAACTCGCCTGAACAAGACCTATCCCGGTCCGCCCTTGAACATCCACTTCCCTTTTGGAATTCGCCCCTCAATTGTCGGGAGTCGATCAGAGTCCATACCCTGCTTCCGCGGACACAGCCCGCAGCAGCATTGTTGTCCCCTCCCCCAGGACATTCGTCAATGATTGTCTCGGGTCACATGAAGACCAGCGTCCGTTGCCCGCTGAGCATGACGCGTCCTTCAAGGTGCATCTTGACTGCCCGCGCCAGAACCCGCGCTTCGATGTCACGTCCGACAGCGACCAGGTCGTCCGCCGTCATGGAATGGGCGACGCGTTCTGCCTCTTGCTCGATGATCGGCCCTTCGTCGAGATCTGCGGTAACATAATGCGCGGTGGCCCCGATAAGCTTGACCCCTCGTTCATGTGCCTGGTGATACGGCTTGGCCCCCTTGAAGCTGGGCAGGAAAGAGTGGTGAATGTTGATCACCCGCCCCGACAGCGCGCGCGTCATTTCGTCGGACAGCACCTGCATGTAGCGCGCCAGAACCACCAGATCAGCGTCTGTTTCTTCGACCAGCGCCAGCAGTTCCGCCTCGGCCTCGGCCTTTGTCGCGCGGGTGACCGGCAGGTGGTGGAAGGGCAGCCCCTCATGCTCGGCGATGCGGCGTGCATCGGGATGGTTCGAAACGATGGCAACGACTTCCGCATCGAGCCAGCCAACACGCACCTGGTAGAGAAGATGCAGCAAAGCGTGATCGAAGCGCGACACCATGATGAGGATGCGAGGCTTGCGCGCTGTATGCGTGAGGGTCATCTCCATCTCGAAGCGCGCCTTGATCGGGGCAAGCGCGTCGACGATGCGGCTTTCGTCGTCTTCCGGGGCCAGAAACGCCACGCGCAGGAAAAAGCGATCGCTCTGGCGATCCCAGAACTGCGCAGTTTCGACAAGGTTCGCGCCCTCGGCTGCCAGTGCGGACGTGACCGCCGCCACGATCCCCGGTGCGGCGTCACAGGACAGTTTCAGGATGAACTGCGGCTCGGTCATGACACCTGTGTCCGATCTGGATTCAGCATTCGGGCAGGTTGACGGCAAGGCCTCCAAGGCTCGTCTCCTTGTATTTGGTGTTCATGTCTTCGCCGGTCTGGCGCATGGTCTCGATGCAATTGTCGAGCGGCATGAAATGCGTGCCATCCCCGCGCAAGGCCAGACTTGCGGCGCTGACAGCCTTGATGGCCCCCAGACCGTTGCGTTCGATGCAGGGCACCTGCACCAACCCGCCCGCCGGATCGCAGGTCATGCCCAGGTGATGCTCCAGCGCAATTTCGGCCGCATTTTCGATCTGCTCGTTGGTGCCGCCAAGGGCTGCGCACAGCCCCGCCGCCGCCATGGCTGAGGCGCTTCCCACTTCTGCCTGACAACCGCATTCAGCGCCCGAGATCGAGGCCCGGTGCTTGATCAGACCGCCGATGGCCGAGGCTGTCAGAACCATGATCTCCACGCCCTCTTCGGTGGCACCGATGCACTGGTCGCGATAGTAGCGGATCACCGATGGCACCACGCCCGCCGCCCCGTTGGTGGGTGATGTCACGACCCTGCCCCCGGCCGCGTTTTCCTCGTTCACGGCCATGGCGTAGACCGACAGCCAATCCGTCGCCGCGTGCGGCTGGCGCAAGTTGCTGCCCTGTTCCGCCAGAAGCTGTTCGTGGATCGCCTTGGCGCGCCGCTTGACGCTCAGCCCGCCAGGCAAGATACCCTCCATCCGCAAGCCGCGGTCGATGCAGGCATTCATCACGTCGCAGATGCGGGTGATCTGGGCCGACAGTTCACGCGCCGAGATGTTCTGATGAGCACATTCATTGGCGCGTTTCATCTCGGCAATGCTCTTGCCCGAAGCGCGGCCCATTTCCAGCATCTCTGCCGCCGACCCGAACGGATAGGGATAGCCCATTGCCTCTTTCTCGGCATGCAGCGTCTGGGTCTTTGCGGATTTTTCGGCCTCAAGCTCGGCCTCGGTCAGGACAAACCCACCGCCGACCGAATAGTAGGTCTGCGTCAGGTAGGGATTGCCGCGCTCGTCGAAGGCGCGCAGCACCAGGCCATTGGCGTGGCCGGGCAGTGGCGGGCCATAGTCGAACACGAGGTCGGTTTCAGGGTCGAAATCAAGCGTGCCAAGCCCCGGCGGGCTGATGCGCTTGGTCTTCCTGACCTCGGCTACCAGCGCTTCTGCCGCGTCCGGATCAAGCGTGGCAGGCAGATAGCCGATCAGCCCCAGGATCACCGCGCGGTCGCTTGCATGGCCCTTGCCGGTGAATGCGAGAGAGCCGTGCAAGGAAGCACCCAGGCGGGCAAGCGTGCCCGCGCCGGGGATTTTTTCGGCCCCGACGCGCAGATCATCCAGGAAGCGCGCAGCGGCGGTCATCGGCCCCATCGTATGTGACGATGAGGGGCCGACACCAATCTTGAAAATGTCGAAGACCGACAGGAACATGGCTTACACGCCGTCGCTGTAGATCGGGTGCGCGGCACACAGGGCCTGCACCTCTTTCAGCACGGAAGCCTCGACATCGGCATCCCCTTCGGGATTCGCGGCGAGCGCGTCGATCACGCGCAGGATCAGTTCACCGACCTTGCGGAACTCTGCCTCGCCGAAGCCACGCGTTGTGCCTGCGGATGTGCCAAGACGGACGCCGGAGGTAACGAACGGTTTTTCGGGATCGAAGGGGATGGCGTTCTTGTTGCAGGTCAGCCCTGCCCGCTCTAGCGCGATCTCGGCGACCTTGCCGGTCACGCCCTTGGGGCGCAGATCGACCAGCACCATATGGCAATCGGTGCCACCCGACACGACGCCCAGACCACCCGTCACCAGCACGTCGGACAGCGCACGGGCATTGGCGACCACATCCTTTGCATACTGCTTGAACGAAGGCTCCAGCGCCTCGCCAAAGGCCACCGCCTTGGCCGCGATGACGTGCATCAGGGGTCCACCCTGATTGCCCGGGAAAACGGCCGAGTTGAACTTCTTGGCCAGGGCTTCGTCATTGGTGAGGATGATGCCGCCGCGCGGGCCGCGCAGGGTCTTGTGCGTGGTGGAGGTCACGACATGGGCATGGGGCACCGGATCGGGATACTCACCGGCCGCGATCAGACCCGCGTAATGCGCCATGTCGACCATCAGATAGGCGCCGACTTCATCGGCAATGGCACGGAACGCGGCGAAATCCATGTGCCGCGGATAGGCGGACGCACCCGCGACGATCAACTTGGGTTTCGTCTCCAACGCGACCTTGCGCACATTG
This sequence comes from Fluviibacterium sp. S390, assembly GCF_049800695.1. Lineage (NCBI taxonomy): Bacteria > Pseudomonadati > Pseudomonadota > Alphaproteobacteria > Rhodobacterales > Paracoccaceae > Meridianimarinicoccus > Fluviibacterium sp. S390. The sequence continues at coordinate 55,620 of NZ_JBNAFN010000023.1, forward strand.
TCCATATCGATCAGCAGATCGTCCTTGGACACTTCATAGCTGACCACGTCGAACCATTTGCCCGACATCGTGACCGGCGAACCATGGGTCAGGTGCCCGCCATGTGCCAGATTCAGGCCCATGATGCGGTCGCCGGGCTGAAGCAGGGCCAGGAAAACGGCCTGGTTGGCCTGCGCGCCGGAATGCGGCTGAACATTGGCAAAACCTGCACCAAACAACTTGCGCAGCCGGTCGATGGCGATCTGTTCGACGGTATCCACATGCTCGCAGCCACCGTAGTACCGGCGCCCCGGATAGCCCTCGGCATATTTGTTGGTCAGCACCGAGCCCTGTGCCAGCAGCACGTCGCGGCTTACGATGTTTTCGGACGCGATCAGTTCGATCTGGTTCTGCTGGCGGTCCAGCTCGTGGCTGACGGCTTCGGCGATGGCCGTGTCAGAGATGCGGGCAGTTTCGGCTTTGGCGAGCATGAAAAGGGTCCTTTCAGGCGTAGCAAGGGGATCGCACCCCAAGGCGGGGCGCGGTCAAGAGAGGGTCGAGTAAATTGAGTGGGCCGTCAAAGACCCAGGGCAAGCTCTCGGGTGGCGACTTCGAGCAGACCGTGAACATGCGGGAAATAGGACCGCCAAACCTCAAGGCGGAACGCGTCCTCGCCATCGCGGATCAGCGTGACCTGCGCATAGTCGAAAACGGTGCGCTTGGCGCCGCCGACGGGAATGCGCGACAGGTCCAGCGGACAGGCCACCGACAGCAGCTCAGCCGCAGCAGGCCCGGTGATGCCGATCGTCAACTCGCGATCGGAAATCACGACAAGGCTGTGGGGGGTGTTCGCGCGGACCTCGTCGAAGGCCGCCACGATGGCTTGCTGGTCAGCTTCTGCGGCATGCAGCAACCATTCATCCGGCCCGATGCAATAGGCGCCGCGATCGGCATTCTGTTCGCCCTGGCCGATTTTCGTCGGCAAGGAGAGACCAAATGCCTGGGAAGCGGCTGCCAGGTCGCTGGGCGCGATGCGCAGGTTGAAGCGGGCCACCGGCGGCAAAATCGTCACGGTGACGGCATCGAAAGATGTTGCGGGAGCATTCATGATCTCACCTCCTCATTCGACCTTCAGGCGGTCGCCCGCCGGGTCATAAAACACGGTGCCAGTGACCTTCGCCGGAATCGGGGTTCCGTTCGCGTCGGGGACGTAGAGCGTCTGTTCCATCCGGTCGAACCCGCCCTCGACCACTGCCATGGCGATGGAGCGGCCCAACGACTCGGACCAGTAGGACGAGGTCACATGGCCGATCATCTTCATCGGCTTGGGCTGCTTCGGATCATCGACGATCTGAGCACCTTCGATCAGCACGGTCTTGGGATCTTCCGTCAGAAGACCGATCAGCTGCTTGCGTCCGGGCGCCACGATGTCCGGCCGATCCAGCGAGCGCTTGCCAACGAAATCGGGCTTCTTCTTGCCGATGGCCCATCCGATCCCGGCATCCTGTGGGGTGACGGTGCCGTCGGTGTCCTGGCCCACGATGATGAAGCCCTTCTCGGCGCGCAGAACGTGCATGGTTTCGGTGCCATAGGGGCAGATGTCGTACTGCTGGCCCGCCTCCCAGAGCTTTTCCCAAAGCGCCTTGCCGTGACGGGCGGGCACGTTGATCTCGAAGCCCAGTTCGCCGGTAAAGCTGATCCGGAAGAGCCGCGAGGGGAAGCCCGCGACGGTGCATTCCACGACCGACATATGCGGGAATGCCTCGGCCGAGATATCCGCGCCCTCGACAAACTGCTCCAGCAGCTTGCGTGCATTGGGGCCATTCAACGCGATGGTCGCCCATTCCTCGGTCGTGGAGGTCAGCCATACCTTCAGGTCCGGCCATTCCGTCTGGAGGTAGTCCTCCATCATGTTCAGAACCCGCGGCGCGCCGCCCGTGGTGGTGGTGACATGGAACAGGTCATCGCGCATCCGGCCAATGACGCCGTCGTCGCGGATGAACCCGTCTTCGCCCAGCAACAGGCCATAGCGCGCGCGTCCGACACCCAGCTTGGTCCAGGGGTTGGTGTACATGCGGTTCATGAATTCCGTCGCATCGGGGCCAGAGACCTCGATCTTGCCGAGCGTCGAGGCGTCGAAGATGCCAAGGCTCTCGCGCGTGGACTTGCACTCACGGGCGACCGCCTTGTGCATGTCCTCGCCGGCCTGCGGGAAATACCAGGCCCGCCGCCACAGCGCGACCGGTTCGAATTCCGCGCCATGCTCTTCGGCCCAGCTGTCGATGGGCGTCTTGCGCGTGACTTCGAAATGGGCGCCCTTGTGATAGCCCGCAAAGGCACCGAAAGTGGTCGGTGTATAGGGAGGACGGAAGGTCGTCAGACCCACCTGCGGTGCTTCCTTGCCCAGGGCGTCGGATGCGATGGTCAGGCCGTTCATGTTGGACAACTTGCCCTGATCGGTCGCCATGCCGTTGGTGGTGTAGCGTTTGACGTGTTCGATGGACCGCATGCCTTCGCGCACGGCCAGGCGGATGTCCTTGGCGGTCACGTCGTTCTGGAAGTCGACAAATGCCTTCGCCTTGCCGGCGCTGCGGTCTGTCGGCAGTTCCTTTTGCGTGATGCCGGTACCGGTGCGATCCGCGGTGACCTCAAAGGCGACAACGTCCGCCTTGCCACCCAGCGACCCGATGGCCTCGGCACCGGCCTTGGCGCCATCCTCAAGCGCCGCGGCAATACCCCAAAGCCCGCGCCCCGCACCCGCGATATGCACGTCTTCGGTCTTGTGACCGGGCAGGTAGACCTTGGCCTCAGGATCCCAGTCGAGCGAGCCCTTGGTGTGCGAGAACAGGTGCAGCGAGGGCGTCCAGCCACCGCAAACCAGCACGGCATCGCACAACAGATGTGTCGCATCGCCCGCCTTGCCGTTGCTCACGGGATTGACGCGCAACGCCTTGACCCGCAGCCGGCCCTTGGTGCCGGTGGCGGTGTAGCCGAGATGTGTCTTGATCCCGCGCTTCTGCGCCTCGTCCTTCAGGGCCTGCGCAACCTCGTTGCGGGTGTCGACAATGGCAACCACCTTTGCACCGGCGTCGGCCATGTCGAAAGCGGTGTACCACGCGCTGTCATGGCTGGTCAGCACGACGGGTTCGCGGCCCACAAGCACGCCAAAACGGTTCAGGAAGGTCTGCGCTGCCCCGGCCATCATCACGCCGGGCACATCGTTGCCGTCAAAGACCATGGGGCGCTCGATAGCCCCCTGGGCCAGCACGACCTCTTTCGCGCGCAGCCGCCACATGCGTTCGCGGGGCGCTCCTTCGGGCACATCCGCGATGTGGTCGGTCAGTTTTTGCACGAGACCGATCATGTTCTGGTGGTAATAGCCGATCGCCGTGGTGCGCGTCATGCGCGTGACGTTCGGCAGGCGGTCCAGCTCTGCCATGGCCCCTTCGAGCCACTCCCAGGCGGGCTGACCGTCGATGGAAACCGAGGGCTCCGACAGAAGCGTGCCGCCCATCTCGGAGTTTTCATCCACCAGAACGACCTTGGAACCGGCACGTCCGGCAGCCAGCGCGGCAGCAATGCCGGACGGGCCGGAACCGATGATCAGAACGTCGCAGTGCATATAGCGGCTTGCGTAGATGTCGGGATCGACATGCGTGGGCGCCTTGCCCAGACCGGCGGCCTTGCGGATGATCGGCTCATAGACGCTGTCCCAGAAGCTGCGAGGCCACATGAACGTCTTGTAATAGAAACCGGCCGAGAACAGCATGTAGAGCCGGTCGTTGATCGCACCGAGATCGAACTTGAGGCTTGGCCACTTGTTCTGGCTTTCGGCCGTCAGACCCGGATAGATCTCCTGCATCGTGGCGCGGGTGTTCGGCTCGAACCGGCCCTCGCCGGCACGCGTGGTGCCGATCAGTGCGTTTGGCTCTTCCGAGCTGGCAGTCACGACGCCGCGCGGACGGTGGTACTTGAAGCTGCGCCCCATCAGGTGCACGCCATTGGCCAGCAGCGCCGACGCAACGGTATCGCCTTCGAACCCCTGGTAGGTCTGGCTGTCAAAAGTGAACGTGACGGGTTTGCCGGTGTTCACACGGCCTCGGCCGTTTACACGATACGTGGTCATACTGCGGCCTCCAGGTCGGTGGTATCAGGGCGGGCCTCGCCGGCCTTGTAGGTGGTCAGGAAGCGGTCGCTTACCGTGTCACGCAGGGCATTGAAGAAACGGCCGCAGCCGTTGATGTGCCGCCAGCGCTCTGCGTGAACGCCCTTGACGTTGGTGCGGATGAACAGGAAATCGCGCCATTCTTCGTCACTGAGCTTCGAGGGATCTTCGGGACGCGCGATATGGGCTTCGCCGGCATAGGCGAATTCCAGTTCGGGAAGCGTGTCGTCGCAATAGGGGCAATGGATCAATAGCATGGTCTTGTCTCCTCAGTGCGCAACGGCGGCAGCGGCGGCTTCGTCGATCAGCCGGCCCGTGGTGAATCGTTCAAGCGTGAAGGGGGCGTTGATCGGGTGCGGCTCGTCCTTGGCCACGGTCCAGGCCAGCGTATGCGCCGCCCCCGGTGTCGCCTTGAACCCGCCGGTGCCCCAGCCGCAGTTGACATACAGTCCCTTGACCGGCGTCTTGCCCAGAATGGCCGAGCGGTCCGGCGTGACATCGACGATGCCGCCCCATTTGCGCAGCATCCGCATCCGGTTGAAGATCGGGAAGACCTCGCAGATCGCCGCAACCGTATGTTCGATCAGCGGCAAGCCGCCGCGCTGCGAATAGCTGGTGTACTGGTCGGTCCCCGAGCCGATCACCAGTTCGCCCTTGTCGGACTGGCTGATATAGGCGTGCACGGTGTTCGACATCACGACGCAGGGGAAGACCGGCTTGATCGGCTCGGACACCAGCGCCTGCAGCGGGTAGCTTTCCAGCGGCATCCGCACGCCCGCGCTGTCCATCACCACGCTGGTGTGACCGGCAGCAGAAACCGCGACCTTCTTGGCCTTGATGAACCCCTTGGCGGTTTCGACACCTTCGACCGACCCATCGGCCCCGCGGCGGATCGAAATGACCGGGCAGTTCTGGATGATATCGACGCCGCGCTTGGCGGCCGCGCGTGCATAGCCCCAGGCGACCGCATCGTGGCGCGCGGTGCCCGCACGCTTTTGCAGGGCGGCGCCCATGACGGGATAGCGTGCATCCGGAGAGATGTTGAGCGGCGGGCAGAATTCCTTGGCCTGCTGGGGGTTCAGCCACTGGTTGTCGACGCCGTTCAGCCGGTTGGCGTGGATGTGACGCTGGAAGGACTGCACATCATGTACGTTGTGCGCCAGCATCATGACGCCGCGCTTGGAATACATCACGTTGTAATTCAGCTCGGTCGACAGGTTCTCCCACAGATCGAGCGCGTGATCGTAGAGTTTCGCACTTTCGTCATAGAGATAGTTCGAGCGGATGATCGTGGTGTTGCGGCCCGTGTTGCCGCCCCCCAGCCAGCCTTTTTCGATGACGGCGACATTGGTGATGCCATGTTCCTTGGCAAGGTAATACGCCGCGCCAAGGCCATGCCCACCGGCACCGACGATGATGACATCGTATTCGTCCTTGGGCTGTTTGTCCGGCCATTGCTCGGGCCAGTTCTTGTGGCCTGTCAGCGCGTTCTTGAGCAGCGAAAAGCCGGAAAAGTGGGTCATTTGCGAAGCCTCGAATGTCTAGGGAAGCGGTCTAGCCAAGCATGTCTCATGCCCTGCGGGAAAATCATTGTATGATTGCGCCGGGTGCGTGGTATATTTGCGCCAATACCCTTGCCGGAAAGACTGACATGACCACCAAACCCGTGCTGAAAATCGGCTTCATTCTTGCCCGCCGATTCACCTTGTCTGCTTTGGCAAATTTCGTGGACGTTCTGCGGCTGGCAGCGGATGAAGGCGATCGGTCGCGACCGATCCGGTGTTCCTGGCGCATTGTCTCGGCAACAATGAATCCGGTGGTCTCGAGCTGCGGCATCCCGGTGCAGCCCGATGAGCGCCTCGGCGACCCGCGCGAGTTCGACTATGTGGTCGTGGTAGGCGGGCTGATACCGGCAATCCAGGATCTCAACCCGGACTATCTGGTGTACCTCAAGCGCGTGGCACAGGCCAATGTTCCGATTGTCGGTGTCTGTACCGGCGCGTTCATCCTGCACAAGGCAGGCCTGATGGACGGCTACCGCTGTTGTGTCAGCTGGTTCCACCACAATGATTTCCTGGAACAATTCGAAGGGCTCATTCCGATATCCGACCAGATCTACGTTGTTGATCGTGATCGATTGACCTGTTCCGGGGGGGCAAGCTCTGCCCATCTGGCGGCTTTTCTGGTGGATCGGCACATCGGGCAGGCTGCGGCAAGAAAAAGCCTGAACATCATGATCATCGACGAAGCCCAGACATCTGAAAACCCGCAGCCGGGCCTGCCGCTTGAATACAACACGTCGGACATTTTGGTGCGCAAAGCCCTGCATCTGATTCGGCAGAATGTGGCAACGCCATTGACTGTCGGGGAATTGTCCACACGGTTGAAGGTTAGCAGACGCCGGCTTGAACGTCACTTCGGCGAGGCGCTGAAACTCTCGCCGGCCGAGGCCGGTCTATCGGTCCGGCTGAATGTCGCGCGCCACCTGCTGAGCGAAACAGACCGGTCCGTGACGGACATCGCGACGGCAACCGGATTTTGCGACGCCTCGCATTTCGGGAAGGTGTTTCGCACCCGCGAGGGACTCCCGCCCGAGGCCTGGCGGCAAAATCTGGCGCAAGTCGGTCAGGAAACGTAAAACGGGCGAGCGCCGTGGCGCCCGCCCGTTCTGGAAGTCCGTTCAGATCGTCTAGCTGACGTCGGAAGCGTCGCTGCTCGAATGCTCCTGTGACAGGCAGCGCACGATGGCCACACACATCAGCACCATGATGATCGAGAACGGCAGTGCCGCAATGATGGCTGCGGTCTGCAAGGTGCTGAGCGCCGCGCTGCCTCCGGCCACCAGCAGAACCGCCGCGACCACGCCCTCGAACGAGCCCCAGATCAAGCGGTGACGATACATCGGGTGTTCGTTGCCCTCGCTGAGGATCGTCGCCACAACCAATGTGCCCGAGTCCGACGAGGTCACGAAATAGGTTGTCACAAGGATCGTGCCAAGCACGCCGGCCACAACACCGATTACGCCCACATCCATCGCTTCGAACGTCGCGAAAAGCGCCATCGAAACGTTGCTGCTCACGGCATCGGACACGCCGCCGGGACCGAAAAGCTCCGCCCAGAGCGCGGTTCCGCCATAGGCCACAATCCAGACAAAGGACAGCAGGGACGAAACACCGACAACTCCGAAGATGAACTCACGAACCGTTCTGCCCCGCGAAACGCGCGCGACGAAGACCCCGACGAACGGCGCCCAGGAGATCCACCAGCCCCAGTAGAAGGTCGTCCACCAGCCCTGCCACATATCGCTCCAGCGCGTGGCCTCGTTCGGGACGCCTTCGATATAGACGTTGAACTTGAACAGGTTCATCAGGTAGGAAACCGTGGCTTCTCCGAGGCTTACCAGCAGATAGCGCGTCGGCCCCCAGGCGAAGAAGAAGACCAGCAGCACGATCGTCAGCCACATGTTGACCTGGGACAACCACTTGATGCCCCGGTCAAGACCCGACAGAACCGAGCAGAGGGCGACACCGGTGATCGCTGCGATCAGCACGAGCTGCACGCCCTTTGTGATCGGGATACCCCAGATGTGATTCAGGCCCGCATTGATCTGGGTAACGCCCAGGCCAAGAGACGTCGCGATGCCGAAGATGGTTGCGAAAACCGCGATCACGTCGATCACAACGCCCAGCTTGCCTTCCACGTGATCCCCGAACAGCGGGTAAAGCGTATAGCGGATGCCCAGCGGCTTGTTCAGCCGGTAGCTGACCAGACACAGGGCCAGCGCAACAATGCAATAGATTGCCCATGCGTTCAGACCCCAGTGGAAAAAGCTGACCTGGAGCGCCATGTCGGCCGCCTCGGCGGTTCCCGTTCCCTCTGCAAACGGCGTGCCGCCGGAATAGTGGAAGATCGGCTCTGCGATGGACCAGAAAATGATGCCAATCCCCTGCCCCGCCGCGTAGAGCATCGCGAACCAGGTGAAGTAGCTGTATTTCGGCCGCTCATCCGCGTCGCCAAGCCGGATCGCGCCATATTTGCTGACCGCGATGGCAATCAGAAAAACCAGAAAACCGCCTGACATGATAACGTACCACCAATTGAAGTAGAACGTTACGATGGTCCGGGCGGAATCGATCCACGACGCGGAATTTGTCGGGAATGCAAGAACCAGGAAAATGAACAGCAGAATGACCCCTGCCGATATCAGGGATGAGTACGGATTCACCCCCCTGAATATACCCGATCGAATAACCATTGTTTCTCCTCTAAGTAATCTTCCTGATCAGAACCGGCTCCATTCATCCCTCGGTTCTGGTTTTTCTGTCGGATCAGAGATTCTCGCCTGGCAGAATGTGGCAGCTCTCCGGCGCCCAATGAACGATGACTTTTGAGCCCGCATGCAGATTGAGCAGGGACAATTCATCATGGGACTTCTGAACCTTGAGTTCGTGACCGGTTTCCGTCTCCAGGAAGACCATGGCCGTCCCGCCGATGAACTCCTCGCCTGCCACACTGGCCAGGATACCCGGCTGGCCGCTGTCGGGCGCGCTCAACTGCATGTTCTCGGCGCTGACGATGAAGGTGACGGCTTGCCCCTGTACGGCATTGGGCAGTTCGTCCTTGGACAGACTTGTTTCACCGCCTTCGAAATCGACCTTCCAGCCGTCGGAACCGGACGAGCCGGTAATGACGCTGTCAAAGATGTTGGCCGACCCCAGAAACTCGGCAACGAACCGATTGTAGGGTTCGCGATAGATTTCCTCGGGCGTGCCGATCTGCTCGATCTGCCCGCGGCTCATGATGACCACCCGATCCGCCATCGAAAACGCTTCGGACATGGAGTGCGTCACGTAAACGAAGGTGATGCCCAGATCCTTCTGCAGATTGGACAGCACCGCTTGCATCCGCACCTTGAGGTGTGCGTCCAGCGCCGAGAGCGGCTCATCCAGCAGCAGGATCTTCGGCTCTGTCACAAGCGCGCGCGCCAGGGCCACACGTTGCTTTTGACCGCCCGACAACTGGTTGATGTTGCGGTTTGCGAACTCGGTGATCTGCATCTTCTCGAGCCATTTTTCCGCGCGCTGTCGGCGTTCTTCCTTGCCGACACCGCGCATCTTGAGCGCAAACTCGACGTTTTCCTGAACCGTCAGGAACGGGAACAGGGCCAGGGATTGCCAGACCATGGGGGTGTCCCGGTCCCAGGTGGCCTTGCCGTTGACCTTTTCCCCGTCAAGGTAGATCGCACCTTCGGTCGGGTCTTCAAGGCCGGCCAGCATGCGCAATGTCGTGGTCTTGCCGCAGCCGGAAGACCCCATGATGGCCAGGAACTCGCCGCGCCCGATTTCGAAATCGGCCTTTTCGACTGCGGTGAAATTTCCAAACCGCTTGACGACATTGTCGAACTTCACGATGGCTTCGGACTGCTGTTCCATTTCTGCGTTCACTTTCATGACTTTTTGTCCTCCGGGCTCCGCAGCAGAAGCTGGGCAAGTATGATCAGCGTCATTGAGCTGAGGAAGGCGAGGGAGCCGATGGCGTTGATGCGTGGGCTGACCTGGCCTTGCAGGAAGCCCAGAATTTTCACAGGCAGCGTTTCGTTGAGACCGGACACGAACCATGCGACGGCGAATTCATCGAAGGACACCGCCATGGTGATGAACAGCGCCGCAAAGATCGCAGGTTTGGCGAAAGGAATGATGACGTAGCGCAGGGTCTGCCACTGGTTTCCGCCCATGTTCCATGATGCGGCTTCCAGGTCAGGATCCATCTGCGACAGGCGCAGCCGGATGATGGCCATGGCAAAGGGACTGCACATCACACCATGCGCGATGATGACCGAAATCGTTGTGCCGGACAGGTTCACGCGGCTCAGGAAGGCGAGCATGGCCAACCCCATGATCACAACCGGGATGGTCGGCGGCAACATCGCCAGGGCGAGGTAGAAAGACTTGCCGGTGAAGTTGTACCGGAAGTCCGTATAGGCCCCGCCAAAGCCCAGAAGGGTCGCAATGACGGCGACCGTCAGACCCACGACCACGGTATTGGCAAAGCCCTGCCAAACCAGCGGATCCTCCCAGATCAGGCGATACCATTCGGTCGAGAACTCTCCCAGCGGGAGGGACGGGAACCGGTCCGAGTTGAGCGAGAAGACGAAGCTTCCCGCGATCGGAGCGAAGATGAACAACAGGCACAGCGCGATATGCAGCTTCAGAAGTCCGTTGACGATGCGGTTTTCGTTCCCCATCTTATTTCCCCCGCTCTTTGTAGGCATAGGTGATCGCCGCGAAAGCAACCGTCAGAAGCGTGACGATCATCATGATCGCCACCACGGCGGCGCGGGGCCATTGCTGGCCGGATTTGGTGAAGTCCGTGATCATGATCGACAGGGTCGGAGGGTTGCCACCGCCCAGGTAAAGCGGGCTGACGAAGTCCCCGAAACTCAGGATGAAGGCAAACAGCGCCGCAACGACAAGGCCCACCTTGGCCGACGGCACGATGACCGCAAAGACCGTCCGCAACCGCCCGCAGCGCAGGTTGTGCGCAGCCTCGATCAGGTCGCGGTTGACGAAATTCAGGCTGAATGTCTGCAGCAGGATGACCAGGGGCAGCGTCAGCGTGATCATGCCCACGATGACACCAAACGCGTTGTTCAACATCGGAAACGGGCCAAGACCCACATAACCGAAGACGGCGTTCACGATGCCCGCGTCCGACAGGAACACCTGCAACGAATAGACCCGCACAAGATAGCTGGTGAAGAACGGGATGATCAGGATGAAGATCATCCAGCGCTTGGCCTTCTCGCTCATCTTGAAGGAGATCGCATAGGACGCCGGGAAGGCGATGATACTGGTGATCGCGGCAGCAGCCGTGGCCAGGACCATGGTCCGGAAATAGGCATCCCAGAAAACGCCGCGCGTCAGAACGCGCTCCCAATTGCCGAAGTTGATATCGGGCTGCATCTGGAAGTTGCGCACGGTCCAGAAGCTGATCGCGACAAGAAACAACAGGGGAAACAGGAAGAAAGTCAACTGCCAGATCAGAAGCGGCATCGACAAGATCAGTGAAAACAGGGTTGGTCGCTTGGTCATGTCAGTTCCCATGGCTCTGCAGGCGGAACGCAGATCGGGGCGCGTTCACGTACCGCGCCCCGAAAAGAATGCGCTTTACGCGCCTTTGTAGTCGGACCAGAAGTCGTTCCAGTCTTCGAGGCTCTGCTGAACCGGAAGCTGACGATACTGGATCAGCCCTTCGCGGATCATGTCCATGGCATTGCGCTCGCCCAGCACCATGTTCTGACGCTTGGCTTCTGCGGGGTTGGTCTCGTTCAGCACTTTCCAACCGGCTTCCGACGGCACGATGGCGGGATAGGCCGCCATGTCAGCGGATTTTGCCTGGCCTTCCGGCGAGGTGATGTACTGGATCCACTTCTTGGCCATCTCCTGGTTCTTGGAGCCTTTGCCGATCGAAAAGCTCTCGGTCCACTGCAGGCCGCCTTCCTTGGGAATGACGCTGCGCACCGCGCTGCCGTTCTTTTCCAGGGTGCCCGTGATCCAGTCACCGATGCCCGCAAAGGCCAGCATCTGGCCGTTGTCGAGCGACGAGAAGGTGCCGCCGTAGTCAAAGAAGCCACCCGCCTGACGACGCAGACCCATGGTGTGCTCTTGCACCTTTTCCCAGGCCGCTTCGTCGATGTCGTAGGGCGAGGAATTGCCCACGTGCAGGCTCATCTGACCCAGGTTGGGCAGGTGCCAGTCGAAATGGCCGAGTTTTCCGGTCAGACGCTCGTCCGCGAAAAGATCGTAGCTGGATGCTTCCTCTTCCGTGAACGCATCGGTGTTGTACGCCACACCAAGGAAGCCAAACCGGGTGATCACGGAATAGAGCTTGTCGTCCTGCCAGTGGCCCGGGAATTTCTGGAACTCGGGGAAGAAGTCGTCGAAGGCATAGTCAGCCGGGTCAAGCTCTTCGATGTATCCGGCGGCATTGAGCTGCTGAACATATTCGCCATCGGACAGGATCACGTCGAAGGTCCCGCGCGGAGATTGCGCGATCAGCCCCAGCATGTTGTCGCCGCCGGTATAGTACTTCGGCACGAACTTGACGTTGTTGGCTTCTTCGAATTCACCCACGATATCGGGCTCTGCGTGGCCGTACCAGGCGAGCATCGAAAGCTCTGTGGTCTGCGCCGCAGCGCGAATCGACAGGAATGGCGTGGTCAAAGCCGCTGCACCGGTCATTTTCAGAAGGCTGCGACGGCTGGGTCTGATCAGTTTGGATGTCATTGGGTTGCTCCTTGTTGGGGTCACATTTTTTTTACGGATCGATCAACTCGCACTTGCCGGCGCTCAAGGCTGGCCGAACTCGGCTTTAAGGGCTTTCACGATCCCCTTGGTGCAGACATCCAGAAGGATATCGCCCTTTTCGGCGGTCGCTTCCTTTGGCGAGGACAGCGTGCCACTGGCCGGCGTCCAGTCCGGTTTGGCCGGGTAGACGTCATAGGGGGGGAAGGTTGCGGGCGCGTGCTCTACCGCGTCCTGCAGGGACACGAGATCAGGGTGCAGGCGCAGCATCAGGGAAGTTTCCAGAACACCGCCATGCTCGATGTCCCAGCCAAGGAAACCGTTGGGATACAGCTTCTCGATCGAGGCCTGATCCACGAAATCCCAATAGGAAAGGACCACGACCTTGACGTCGTGGATGTCGGCCCAGCCCAGTTCGCGCAGGGCAAGGTCGATGGCTTCGGTGATGAACCAGGAGTTTTCGAAATGACCGTTGACGATGCACAGGTTGCGCACACCGTGGCGTACGAATTCCTTGACCACGTCCTTGAGCGCATTCACGAGGCTCGCGCCGTCAAGGCTGGTGGTGCCCGGAAAGAAGTTCCCGCCACCCGATTTCTGGTGTGACTTGTATCCATAGGTGAAGGGCGGCGCGACGAGAGCCCCTGCCTGTTCGGCAGCGCGACGTGCGAATTCCGTCGGCAAAAGCACATCCACATGCATCGGCATATGATGGCCGTGCTGCTCCATGGACCCGAGCGGAATTAGTATTGGCACATCCCCGTTCTGCACCCGTTTTTGATAGTCGGGCCAAGGCAATTCAGCGGCGAAAACGGTAGAATATGGCATTGAACCCCCATGGACTGTTGATCTTCAGACCCTAGGGCAGCTTGCCTTCTCTCGGAAATTCATAGTAACAATGCATGAATAAGGATTGTTTATGATGCGCAAATTCACAAACCTGCAGACCGATCTGTTGCGGACCTTCGTGACCGTGGTGGACCTGCGCAACTACACCGAAACCGGGAACGTCCTGGGACGGACCCAGCCGGCGATATCCCTGCAGATCAAGCGCCTTGAAGAAGTTGTCGGTGCGAAATTACTGGAGCACAAAGGCAAACAGGTCGAGTTGACGCCGAACGGACAGACCCTTCTGGGCTACGCCCGCGAGATGCTGCGCCTCAACGACCGGGCCGTCGCGAACCTGCAGCAGACAGCCGCCCTTGGAACGCTTCGGATCGGTCTGCCAGTCGACTATTCGATCGATTTCTTCCAAAGCATCATCGCCAGGTTCTCCCGCGAAAACCCGGCTGTTCTGCTGGACATTCGATGTCATCGAAGCCGGGAACTGCTCTCTGCCCTCCATATTGACACCCTCGACATGGCCATTGCCATCACTGACGTGATGCCGGCACCCCATGTCTCTATCTACTGGTCGGAACGTCCGGTCTGGGTCTGTGCCCGCGATCACAAGATCGACCCCGACCACCCGCTCAAGGTGATCGCCCACCCCGATGGCTGCTTCTATCGCAAGCGCATGATCGATGCCCTGAATGCCGAGGGGCGCGACTGGCGCGTGTCCTTTGAAAGCCTGGGCGTGTCAGCCCTCCAGAAGGCCGTTCTGGATGGCATGGGCGTCACCGCGCTGACCAGAAAGACCCTGCTGCCCGGCATGCGGACCCTGACCCCCAGCGATGGCTTCCCGCAATTGTCCAATATCCACATCGGGCTGTTCTACAAGCACATCAAGATGTCGGATGCGGCGCTGAAGCTGATCGAACGGATCACGGAAGACGTGTCGAGCTTCCGCCTGCCGATGCGCGCCCGCGCCGGATCTTAGGCCAACACGCAAGCCTGATATGAAATTCTTATGGTAGGATGATTGCAATTAATTTTTCGCGACGCAGCCTGACTGCTACGCATTCTGTGTCACTGATAGCAGAGAGGACTTTCGACAATGGACGACATGCTCCACGTCATGGAATGGCACAACGGCGAGAAGGAGTTTTCGCCCTTTTCGGACAACGAGATGGCCCGCCGGCAGAACGAATTGCGTGACTGGATGGGCAAGAACGACGTCGACGCGGCGCTGTTCACCTCGTACCACTGCATCAACTATTACAGCGGCTGGCTCTACTGCTATTTCGGCCGCAAGTACGGCATGGTCATCGACCAGAAGAATGCCACCACGATCTCTGCCGGCATCGATGGCGGTCAGCCTTTCCGCCGCAGCTTTGGCAACAACATCACCTACACGGACTGGCGCCGTGACAACTTCTACCGCGCGATCCAGCAACTGACCCAAGGCGCCAAGCGCGTCGGGATCGAATTCGATCACGTGTCGCTGGAATACCGGCAATTGATCCAGGACGCTCTGCCGGGCGTCGAACTGGTGGACGTCGGCCAGCCGGCCATGTGGATGCGCACGATCAAGTCGGCCGAAGAGATCAAGCTGATCAAGGAAGGCGCCCGCGTCGCCGACGTCGGCGGTGCTGCCGTGGCAAATGCCGTCAAGGCAGGTGTCCCCGAGCACGAAGTCGCCATCGCCGGGACCAACGCGATGATCCGCGAGATCGCAAACTCCTTCCCCTTTGTGGAACTGATGGACACGTGGACCTGGTTCCAGTCGGGCATCAACACCGACGGCGCGCACAACCCCGTGACCAACAAGAAGGTGCAGTCCGGCGAGATCCTCAGCCTCAACACTTTCCCGATGATCTTCGGGTATTACACCGCCCTGGAACGCACCCTGTTCTGCGACCACGTGGATGATGCCAGCCTCGACATCTGGGAAAAGAACGTGAAGGTGCACGAGCGTGGACTTGAACTGATCAAGCCCGGCGCCCGCTGCATGGACATCGCGATTGAACTCAACGAGATGTACCGCGAATGGGATCTGCTGAAGTATCGTTCGTTCGGTTACGGGCACAGCTTCGGCGTTCTGAGCCACTACTATGGCCGCGAGGCCGGTGTCGAACTTCGCGAAGACATCGAAACGGTGCTCAAGCCCGGAATGGTCGTTTCCATGGAGCCCATGGTCATGATCCCCGAAGGACAGCCCGGCGCTGGCGGCTACCGCGAGCATGACATTCTGGTCATCGAAGAGGACAAGGTCGAGAACATCACCGGCTTCCCCTTCGGCCCCGAGCACAACGTCATCAAGAACTAAGGTCAGTTCATTCTCGGTAGTGAACAACCTGGTCACGATCAGCGCCTTGATGGCGCTGGTCGCAGCGGTGGCCCTGCTGTCGCGTGCAACCCAACAGCGCGGTTACACCGCGTTTGCACGCGGGGCGGGCGTACCGATCTTCTTTCAAATGAACAGCAGCGACTGATCCATTGCAGGCATGAGTGTCGGCGATACCGTCGCATGGGCGGTCACCATCGATTTGCGTGTGGCCGGGGGAACCCCACCAAACAAGTGACCCAACTGGCAGCTGGGTGTTTCTCCATCAGTGTATCGGTCAGGGCGGGTACCTGTTTGGCGCGACGCTGCACTACAAGGTGAATGCCAGTACCTCGGCCCGGATGAGCGGGCGGCTGGTGCTGAATGGGGCGACCGAGATCAAGGGATCATATGGCGAGGTTTTCGGGACGCATGTGTCGGGGGCTACTGCGCTCTGGTTGCAGACGATGGTCGAATTAGCGGCCGGCGATACCGTCGAGCTCCAGGGATACTTCCGGGTCGCGGATGGCTACCTCGCTGCCGACCACACGTCCTTCTGGGGTGCGAAGGTAGGGTGACGGACGGGAAACACTCGGCCCGCTACCAATGAGCGACACTGAGCCCAATCATCCAACTTTGACCTTCATTGCAGGAGTACGATGGGTTGATCCGGCACCGCGGCATTGTACAGGAAGGGCGGAGAGCGGGCTTTCTCTGCAGGCGCGAACCGCTCATGGATTATCGTCAAAAGCCGACATCCACATTCGCCTGAGTCCGAGATGCTCACTGCGCTGCCGCAAGTCGGCTCGGAGCCCGCCATACCAAATGCTGCACCTTGCAACGCAGGCTGCTATGCCGACTTCGGCGCAGTCGAGAAATCTCAACCTTTGTGGGCGCCGATTTCAGAAAGCAGGACGGGACGTGTCTTCGTTGCGACCGGTGCAGAGATAGATATCATCGCGCCATTCTGACCCAAGTGGGCTGTTGGAAGCAGCGACAGGCTGCTTCCAACATTTTCGATCACTTCGCTTCTTCTTTAGCGCCACAAGCACAGTCATTTGCACTGCTGGCAAAATCGATCAACACGATCTCGCCTGGCCGCCAGGTCTGGTCGAACCAGGACTCGAGCGGGCCATACAGGCGGAAGATCGTGTTCCAGCCCTTGCCGGGAACGGTCTGGACCCAGTTGCTTTCCTTGCCCTTCGGGGCCTCCGGCGCAAAGTAGATGTCGTAGGAGCCGTCGTCATTCTGGGTGACGCTCGTGTCGTTGCTGCCGATCCCAGGGAACTGGGCGTCGGTCTGCAACATCGATCGGGTCTGGTTGTCATAGAGCGTGAACGACCAGAAATCCTTGGCCGGCACCTCCTTTGGCACATTCACCTTGTAGGTCCTCGCACCATCCAGCGGGTTGCCCTTGGAATCGAGATAGGTGAAGGCATATTGCGAACCTTTGCCGACCTTCTTGAGGGCCATCGCAGGCGTGATCCCGGTCGCGTAGAAATGGAAGCCCGCGCGGATGTCGTGCAGGGTCACACCGTCCAGCTCCCATGTGTAGGCGCCGCCCGGGAACGCCGTCAGCCAGTAGCTCTCACCGGGATACCAGTAGAACCGCTCGTCGCGCGGCTTGGAGACGATGGTCTTAACGGTGACCGAGCCGGCGCTTGCTGCGGCCTTGAGGATCGCCTGCATCCGCTCATCGGGCGCAAATTCCTGTCCCTTGACGATCCCGATCGCCGCGAGGTGCCCAAGAAGCTCGGGACGTTCGCCCATCAAGGGTTCGGCCTGAACAACGTCGTTGATCTCGTGGAAGATATTCTCGTCCATCCGGTGGATCGTGTTCATAAACTGACCAGACGCATTCACGAAGGTCATTTCCGGCGGGGTCTCCGCCTGGGAGAGCGGATAAATCTTGAACTTCTCCTTGGTGTTGTTGACCGCGTCATCCGTCGAGCCATCCTTCTGATACCCGCGCCAGATCACCCAGTTGCCATAGGTGGAGGTCGGCGCAACGTGGTAGCCTTCGGGAACATCGCCCTCGTAACCCGGCGGCAGGACAAGGAACTTGCCGCCCTTGCCTTCATCCGGTCCCAGGTTTCCGAAATCGATCACATAGCGGAACCAGTGATCGTTGATGAACCCGAGCACGTTGGGCGGTGTCTCGATCACCATCGGTTCGTCGCCCATCTCCAGCCAGGAGAACATGTAAACGCTGGTGGTGTTGGCGGTCAGGAACAGGGCTTTCGAATCCATCAGCCCCTCGAACAGAACGGCCGTCGTGTTCGCCGGACCAAATTCCAGGATGCCTTTGCGGATTGCGTCCATCGAGGCAATCTTGGTGCCATCAAGAAAGGCTTGGTAGGCGTGGGTGAAGTCCAGCAGGTTGTACACCTTCTGTGCGGACTCCACGTCCGGCACGCCGTCAAAGAAGTTCAGAGCTCCCACGCGGGTCTGGATGTTGTCCGGTGTAGTTATGCCTTCCGGTATCTCCGTTGTCATCTCCATTGCCGGCACTTCCTGAGCCGCCAGCGGAGAGACCCAGAGCCCCCCAGCCATCGTGGCAATTCCGGCTGTGGTAGCCAGTGCCCTTGTGGAAATCATCTTTCGGCCTCCCTTTTTTCGTTTGGCGCAAGCATGCCCTTTTTCAAAAGCACATCTGCCCTTGCGGAATTGGTCGCTATCGTCCGATTTGTTCAATCGATGCGGCTGCGTCGAATGGGTACAGCGTCGAGAGCCAAACTCGCATGATTGCCGAAAGCACCACGTCTTTCGGGGCTTTCTCGCCAGAACCAAACGCCTGAATGAGCATGCCGGCGTCCATTCTATTCAATGCGCGCGCAACCGGCAGCGGTTCAAAGTCTGGCGTAAGGCCCGCAGCCTGATCCTGTGCAATGCGGGCCGAAACCACTTCATCAAACGATCCCAGGAACATCTCCCAGACACGTTCCAGTCGGGCATCACCCGGCGCGGCATCCGCAACGGCTTTCAGGATCGGGCCATGCTGGTGGGCGACATCGACCAGGGTTGTCAGGCTCTGCCGCAGGCCCCCAACCGCATCCCCCTCATTGGAGAGCCAGGCACGCGCCCCTTCGACGATCCCGACTTTCACTTCGTCCAGAAGCGTTTCCATGAATCCGTGGAGATCGTTGAAATAGAGATAGAAGGTGGGGCGACTGTACTCTGTCGTTGCCATGAGACCGCCGACGGTGAGATCGCGAAATGGCCGGGTTTCCAGGAATACGGATCCTGCATCGAGAATGGCGGACCGCGTTATCGCGGCCTTGCTCGGCGGCATGGGCCGAACGCTCTTGGACGCTGAATCGGTGGCGAACGTATCTGACATCCCGTCACTAAATCTGACAGAGCGTCAGAAGTCGAGAGTATTCCTTGCAACTCTTTCGGGATGTCTTTTGCCCGGAGCCCTGTATGAACCTCCGTTCGCTTGTACATTCGCTTCCGGTTTCACCGAGAATTGGAGCAAACCTCTTGGAATCGGAAATTCACCAATACACCGTCAATGCTGGCTATGCGCGGGTTGCCGTTGCTAGCGGTGATTGATCGAAGGACGGCAAGGTCCGCGATCTGTGCGTCGACCCAATCCGGGTGTTGCGCTTGCAGCGAAAGGCGGCTTCGACCGGCCGCACTGCAGCAATATGCAAGGTTGCCGAGGTCGGGATTGGGCCGCTCACGTGGTTGCCGATGCGCCCCATTGGGCAAGCGATCCGTACTCCTCCGTGTCCGCTTTGAGTCGTTCTGACTCGATGTGGCCGGTCGCAGTGCTGGCATCCTGCCATCGTTTGCTTGTCGCAATGAGGCTCCCGAAGAAGCCGACCACGGCACACGTGCCAACCCTGGTCAGCGATTCCCACAGTTCCAAATATTGGGCTCGTCAAAGGTTGATGTGGCGTTGATGTAAAACGCGACATCAAAAACTTGATCGGCTGAAGCCGACTTCAAGTCTTTGATATTGTTTTAAATTTTTGGTTGCGGGGGCAGGATTTGAACCTGCGGCCTTCAGGTTATGAGCCTGACGAGCTACCGGGCTGCTCCACCCCGCGACGCTTGGG
>NZ_JBNAFN010000024.1:0-50048 GCF_049800695.1 Fluviibacterium sp. S390
GAAGTGTTCAAAGAACCTCCATTCCTCATCGGTCATCAACTCTCGTGCCAAGCTGGTCTCCATAACAGATACCAGCTTGAATCACGCCTGAGGGCCAGTGTGAATCCTTTTTGTCAACATGACCTAGTAAAACCTCGTCTACATCTTCACCAAAGTGAGTAGCAACGCGCTTAGCCATTGCAACGAGGATGTCATGATTATTCCACATCAACCAAATAAGGTTCGCTTCAATTTTGTCAGTTGATTCATCGTTGGTGCGAACCAAATGGTAGACATCAGTTCTCAGCCCAATGCGGAACTGTATGTCACGGTCTTGACCCGACATGTCCCGAACCGCATTCAACAACGCAGAGATGTTTTCAATGTCTTGCGGCCTAGCTTGCCACCCACGGTCAAGGTCATCCAGATAGACACGTATCGTCCTATTGGCTTTTAGACACTTTGCAACCCGGGCCGCATCTCCTGAAAGACTTCGGTTAGTGTTCAAGAAGTAGTTTGATATGATCGAAGCCGCCTGACGCACGCCCCCTGTCAGCTTTCCAAGCTTATTTGCCTCTTCGAAGTCATCAACACCCTCAAGAAGAGACCTAACGATGAGGGTTGATATTCCAGACTTCCAGTTCTCAATTAGATCGACAAACTTATCAGCGTTTGTGTCGACTGCTCCAAAAACATCATTTGGGCGAACCCAGAGCGATACGACGCCATCCTCGATGTCTTCAAGATGGCACATCTTTAAAAGCGCGCTCTTTCCTACACCCTTGTGTCCAACGATTATTCTAATTGGAAGATTCGCTTTCAGGCTATCATAGGCCCGATTTCGGAAAAAAATTGCCTTAACCTTTCGGGGGACTCATTTTCCGCATCCTCATTTCCAAATATTGCAGCGATGTTTTCGTCAGAAAAGCTCGGCATTTTAATGTTCCAATCTTACCGCGTGAACTTCTTGTATTTCACCCGCTTCGGCTCCAGCGCGTCCGGTCCCAGGCGGCGCTTCTTGTCTTCTTCGTAATCCTCGAAGTTGCCCTCGAACCATTCCACATGCGCCTCGCCCTCGAAGGCCAGGATGTGGGTGCAGATGCGGTCAAGGAAGAAGCGGTCGTGCGAGATGACCACGGCGCAACCGGCGAAATCGACCAGCGCGTCTTCCAGCGCCCGCAGGGTTTCCACGTCCAGATCGTTGGTCGGTTCGTCGAGCAGCAGCACGTTGCCGCCCGCTTTCAGCAGCCGGGCCATGTGGACGCGGTTGCGCTCGCCGCCGGACAGCAGGTTCAGGGTTTTCTGCTGGTCGCCGCCCTTGAAGTTGAAGGCCGAGCAATAGGCGCGCGAGTTCATTTCGGCATCGCCCAGCTTGACCACGTCCAGCCCGTCGGAAATCGCGTGCCAGACCGTCGCCTTGTCGTCCAGATCGTCGCGCGACTGGTCGACATAGGACAGGTCCACCGTGTCGCCATAGCTGATGGTGCCGCTGTCGGGCTGTTCCTCGCCGGTCAGCATCCTGAACAGGGTCGATTTGCCGGCGCCGTTGGGACCGATGACCCCGACGATGCCGCCCGGCGGCAGGGCAAAGGACAGATCCTCGATCAACAGCTTGTCGCCATAGGCCTTGGTCAGGTTCTCGACCTCGATCACCTTGCCGCCAAGGCGCGGGCCGTTGGGAATGACGATCTGGGCGCGGCCGATCTTCTCGCGTTCGGACTGGCTGGCCAGATCGTTATAGGCGTTGATCCGCGCCTTCTGCTTGGCCTGCCGGGCCTTGGTGCCCTGCCGCATCCATTCCAGTTCGCGCTCCAGCGTCTTCTGGCGCGACTTGTCTTCGCGCGCCTCCTGGCTCAGGCGCTTGGCCTTCTGCTCCAGCCAGGCGGAATAATTGCCCTCGTAGGGAATGCCGCGGCCGCGATCCAGTTCCAGGATCCAGCCGGTGATGTCATCCAGGAAATAGCGGTCGTGGGTGACGATCAGGATGGTGCCCTTGTAGTCGATCAGGTGCTGTTGCAGCCAGGCGATGGTTTCCGCGTCCAGGTGGTTGGTCGGTTCGTCCAGCAGCAGCATGTCGGGGGCTTCCAGCAGCAGCTTGCACAGGGCAACCCGGCGCTTTTCGCCGCCCGACAGGGTGGTTACATCGGCCTCGTCCGGGGGGCAGCGCAGCGCCTCCATCGAGATGTCGATCTGCGCGTCCAGATCCCACAGGTTCTGGGCGTCGATCTCGTCCTGCAGCTTGGCCATTTCGTCGGCGGTTTCGTCGGAATAGTTCATCGCCAGATCGTTGTAGCGATCCAGGATCGCCTTCTTCTCGGCGACGCCCAGCATGACGTTCTCGCGCACGTTCAGGCTTCGGTCCAGTTCCGGCTCCTGCGGCAGGTAGCCGACCTTGGCGCCTTCGGCGGCCCAGGCCTCACCCGAGAAATCCTTGTCGAGCCCGGCCATGATCCGCATCAGCGTCGACTTGCCCGAGCCATTGACCCCGACCACGCCGATCTTGACGCCGGGCAGAAAGCTCAGGCGAATGTTCTCGAAACACTTCTTGCCACCCGGATAGGTCTTGGAAACGCCGTCCATGTGGTACACATACTGATAAGCTGCCATTGCCCCGCCCTGACTTGCTGAAGATCGCGCCGTTTTAGTGGCGAGGGCTTGGACAATGCAACGGCCAACCGAAAAAATCGCCACAGTCGGCCGTTTTCGCCTTTCCCGACGGGAACATCGCCGCTGCGTCACCTGCCGTTGCGGCACAAATCCGGAAACCCTGTATCGCAAGGGAATTCTGACATGTCAGATCCGGATACCCCTTGCAGGCGCCCGCCCTGCCCTGCGGCACCTCACTATTTATAGGGAGTAGCTTGGTCCGTCGGATTGGCCTAGGTGATATATGCGGGGTGAATTCTTGAGTGTGACAAAGGTCACAACCCTTAATTGTTTCAGGACCTTACAGTGTTTGTCGAATTCTCGTTGCTCAAAAACCTGGCGCCCCAAGACGCACGTGCCTTCGTGGCACGGCTGACCCGGATCACCGCCAAAGCCGGCACCGTGTTGACACACCGCGGCGAACGCCCCGATTACCTGTACTTCGTGTTCAAGGGGAAACTCACCGCCCATATCGCGTCACGGCAAGGCCGCGAGATCATCCTGGATCGGCTGGAACAGGGTGATGTGTTCGGCGAGCTTTCGGTGCTTGACGGCGGTTCGCGTGTGCGGTCAGTGCGGTGTGAGACCAGTTGCGATCTGGGCCGCATCCCGACCGAGGAATTCGACCGCTGGCTGCGCGCCCACCCGGTGGCGATGCGCGATGTGACGATCGCGCTGGCCGGACGGATGCGCGACCTGTCGGATCGGCTGTTCGAGTTTGCCTTTCACGACGTGGAAACCCGGCTGCGGCATTTCCTTGTGCGCTGTCTGATCCAGCAAGGAAGCCTGCACAACGGCGCGGTGCTGGATCCCGCGCCCAGTCATCTGACCATTGCCAATTGCATCGGCGCCAACCGCGAAGCCGTCAGCCGCGCCCTGTCCCGGCTGTCCAAGGCCGGGGTTCTGACCACCGGACGCCAGCGGATCGAGGTTCTGGACGTGCATCTGCTGGAAAGCGGCCTTTAGCAACCGGTTTGACTTCGGCGCTCGGGGCGGCTCTTGTTCGCGATAACATCCGCGGCAACAGCAAGGTGACCCGATGACATATTTTCCCGCCGCCACCCGGTACGACTCGATGGTCTATCGCCACTGTGGCCGCTCCGGGTTGCAACTGCCCGCGATCTCGCTGGGGCTGTGGCACAATTTCGGCCACGACCGGCCGCACCAGTTGAAGCGCGACATCTGCCGGACCGCCTTTGACCATGGCATCACCCATTTCGATCTGGCCAACAACTATGGCCCCCCGGCAGGCAGTGCCGAAGAGGCCTTCGGAGAGATCCTGCGCACCGATTTCGCCGGGTACCGGGATGAACTGATCGTCAGCTCGAAAGCCGGCTACCCCATGTGGCCCGGTCCCTACGGGCAATTCGGCAGCCGCAAGACCATGATATCCTCCTGCGATCAGTCGCTGAAACGGCTGGGGCAGGACTATGTGGACATCTTCTATTCACATCGCTTCGACCCGGACACGCCACTGGAAGAAACCATGGGCGCGCTGGACTACATCGTGCGGTCGGGCCGCGCGCTCTATGTCGGGATCTCCTCCTACAATGCGCAACGCACCCGCGAAGCCGTGGCGATCCTGGAAGATCTGGGCACCCCCTGCCTGATCCACCAGCCGTCCTACAACATGCTGAACCGCTGGGTCGAACGCGACGGGCTGAAGGACACACTGGCAGAACTGGGAGTCGGTTCCATCGCCTTCACGCCGCTGGCGCAGGGCATCCTGACGTCGAAATACCTCAACGGAGTGCCCGAAAGCAGCCGGGCGGCGCAGGGCAAATCACTGGCCCCGACGATGCTGACCGACAGCGCGCTGGCCTCGGTGCGGGCGCTGAACGAGCTGGCCGAGGCGCGCGGTCAGACGCTGGCGCAAATGGCGCTGGCCTGGGTGCTGCGGAACGGCGGGATCACCACGGCACTGATCGGCGCATCGCGGCCCGAACAGGTGGTGGATTGCGTGGGCGCCGTCGCCAACCTCGACTTCTCGCAAGAGGAACTGAAGGCCATCGACCACCTGTCGTCCGAGGAAGACATCAACCTGTGGGCACGTTCGTCGGAAAGCTGAGGCCGATTGCACAGCGGGCGGCTGGCGCAAGTGGCCGGTCATGCGGCTAGAGCGCCAGCACCGCCGCGATGGTCATGCCGGCGGTGCACAGCACGCCAAATGCCATCGCGACGACAAGACGGCGTGATCGGGACATGCCGTTCCCCCCTTTGGACGCTTTTGACCTGCTCATGAAGCCAGCGTAACGACCCTGCCGGGCCTGCCAAAGATGTTCGGGATGTCGTGGTTAGCGCGGAGGCGCGGCCCGCCGCCTGTGCGCCGGGATCCCCCGCCGCCACAGCGGCGAGGGATGGGTCCTTAATGCGGCGGCAGGTTATTCGCCCAGGGCGATGCCTTCGCGGCGCGGATCGGCGCCGCCCCAGATCCCGTCGTCGCGGATTGCGATGGCATGCAGCCCCGAGGTCAGGTCACGGACATTGGTCTCATAGCCCAGTTCCTGCAGCGGCTCGGCGCTGTTGGCGACCTCGGTGCCGGCTTCCAGATCATAGGTGCCGAACCGGTTGACCAGATGCGGCATGGACACCGCCTGTTGCGGGTCCAGCCCCCAGTCGGCCATGGCGATGATGGTCTGTGCCACATAGCCGATGATCCGCGATCCGCCCGGCGATCCGACCACAAGGATCGGTTCCCCGTCCTGCAGGACAATCGTCGGCGCCATCGAACTGCGCGGCCGCTTGCCCGGTGCAATCGCATTGGCGATGGCCACACCGTCCGACTGGCTGGAGAAGCTGAAGTCGGTCAGCTCGTTGTTCAGCAGGAACCCGCCCGACGTCATCACGCGCGAACCGAAGCCGTTTTCAATCGTGGTGGTCATGGACAGCGCGTTGCCGTAGCTGTCGACGATCGAGATATGCGAGGTCGAGGGCAGCGAGATATCCTGGTTGTCGGCCCAGTTCAGCGCATGGTCGAACTCCGGCGTGCCGGGGGCGACCTCTTCCAGCGCGGTGTCACGGTTCAGCAGGGCGGCACGGTCGGCCAGATAGGCCGGATCCACCAGCCCTTCGACCGGCACCGGCACATAGTCGCTGTCGGCCATATAGCGGCCCCGGTCCGCGAAGGCGAGCCGCGAGGCATCACCGATCAGACGCCAGGCCTGCGGATCCTCGAACCCCAGGCTGGCCAGGTCGTAGGTGTTCAGCATCCCGAGGATCTGGCCCACGGTCAGTGCCCCCGATGACGGCGGCCCCATGCCGCAAACATCCGCGCCGCGATAGTCGACACAGACCGCCGGGCGTTCCTTGACCTGATACAGCGCCAGATCGACCATGCTCAGCAGCCCCGGATTGCCCTCGGCACCGCGCACGGCGGCGGTGATGCCTTCGGCGATCTCGCCGGTGTAGAAAGCCCCGACGCCCTTGTCGGCGATGGTCATCAGGGTGTCCGCATAGGCCGGGTTCTTCAGGATGGTGCCTTCCGCCAACGGCGTGCCACCGGGCATGAAATACTCGGCTGTGGCCGGGAACCGACCCAGTTTCTCGGCATCATCCACGATCAGGGTGGCCAGACGGGGCGACACCGGGAAGCCGTCTTCGGCCAGCGCGATGGCGTCGTCGAACAGTCGGCCCCAGTTGGCGCTTCCCCATTTGCGATGCGCCTCGGCCATCAGCGCGGGCGTGCCGGGGGTGCCGACGGACAGGCCGCCCACGACCGCATCCCAGAAGCCCATGGTTTCGCCGTCCATGGTCTGAAACAGGGTCGGCGTCGCGGCCAGAGGCGCGGTTTCACGGCCATCCAGCGTCGTCACCTCGCCGCTCTCTGCGTCGTACCAGACCAGGAACGCGCCGCCGCCAAGGCCCGAGCTTTGCGGCTCGACCAGCCCTAGTACCGACTGGACCGCGACCATGGCGTCGGCAGCGGTGCCGCCCTCTTCCAGCACTGCGGCCCCGGCCTGCACCGCCAGCGGGTTGGCGGCGGCCACCATCCAGTCGGCGGCTTGCGTGGGCCTGCCCTCGGCCTTGATGCGCAGGGCCTCCATCGCGGCAGGCGACAGGCCCGCCGCTTCCCAGCCCGCGACCTTGGCTTCGCTGGTGCCTTCGGTGGTGATCGCATCGGCAGCCTGCTGTGCCAGGGCCGGCGTGGCCAGGACCACCGCCAGTGTCAGCACGGAAACAGATTTCAAATATCGCATGTCCAATCCTCCCAGTTGGTCGTTGGGCCTCACCATGGCGTTTGGGGATCGGGGCTGTCCAATGGAATCTCCGCCGCCCCGACAGAGCGGCCCCGGCTTGCAGTTCGCGCCCGCGCATGATGTAGCTTCGGCATGGCCCTGCACGCCGGGGCGGCCCCAGACGGTAACAGCGACATGGCGCAGGCATGAAGGCAGGCTTTCCAGCGGCAAGGGCCGGGCAAAGGATCGGGCTTCTGGGCGGATCCTTCGACCCGGCACACGAGGGCCATGCGCATCTGACGCGGACCGCGCTGCGCAGCTTCGGGCTGGATCGCGTCTGGTGGCTGGTCTCGCCCGGCAACCCGTTGAAATCCGAAGGCCCCGCCCCGCTGGCCCGCCGCCTGAAGGCCGCGCGGGAGGTGATGCAGCATCCACGCGTCACCATCACCGATGCCGAGGCGAAGCTGGGCACCCGCCACACCGCCGCCACGCTGGAAGCCCTGATCCGGCTTTATCCCGGCGTGCGGTTCACATGGCTGATGGGCGCGGACAACCTGGCCCAGATCCATCGCTGGGAACGTTGGCCGTCGATCTTCGCGCAGGTGCCGGTGGGGGTGATTGCGCGACCCGGAAATCCGCTGTGGGCGCGCACCTCGCGGGCGGCCCAGCTGATGCGGAACGACCGCTTGCGCCGCGCCGAGGCGCGGCTTCTGGGCGGGGCGATTCCCCCCGCATGGTGCTATCTGCGCGGCCCGCAGATAGATTTGTCCTCAACCGACATCCGCGCGCGGGGAGACTGGGTAAGATGAGCCGCAACGTCCTTCTGAAACGCCGGGCCGTGCTGACCGGCATCGCCGGGCTGGCTGCGCAGGGCGCGCTGGCCAATGTGCCGGTCTCGCCGATCCCGACGCCGCGCCCCTCGGCACCACCGCCGCGCGACCTTGCAGCCCTGACCCGCGCCCTGATTGCCGATGTCGGGCTGAGCGGCGAGGTGGCCTGCGTCATGGCCGATGCCCAGACCGGCCAGCCGCTGGTGGTGATCCAGCCCGATCTGCTGCTGCCACCGGCCAGCGTCACCAAGGCGGTGACGGCGGCCTATGCCTATGACACGCTGGGACCGGGCTATCGCTTTGCCACCCGTGTGCTGGGCACCGGCCCGATGCGCGACGGGGTGCTGCACGGCGATCTGGTTCTGGCCGGCGGCGGCGACCCCGGTCTCGACACCGTGGGGCTGGCGCAACTGGCCGCCGACCTCAAGGCCATCGGGCTTCACGAGGTCAAGGGCCGCTTGCTGATCTGGTCCGCGGCCCTGCCCCAGATCCCCGAGATCGCCCCGGATCAACCCGATCACCTGGGCTATAACCCCTCGGTGTCGGGGCTGAACCTGAACTACAACCGCGTGCATTTCGAATGGCGTCAGCAGGGCGCGGATTACCAGGTGACCATGGATGCCCGCGTCGGCACGCTGCGCCCGCGCACCGGTCATGCCCGCGTGCAACTGGCCGCGCGCAGCCTGCCGGTCTACGCCCATCGCACCGATGCGGACACCGGTTACGAGCATTGGTCAGTGGCCCGCCCGGCCCTTGGCACCGGCGGCGCCCGTTGGCTGCCCGTGCGCGACAGCGGCCTTTATGCCGGGGATGTGTTTCGCACCCTGCTGCGGGCCGAAGGGCTGGTTCTGCCCGCCGCCAAGCGGATCACGCTTCTGCCCGAAGGCCAGACATTGGCCAGCCGGATCAGCGCGCCGCTGTACGACATCGCGCGCGGCATGCTGAAGTATTCCACCAACCTGACTGCCGAGGTTCTGGGTCTGGAAGCCAGCGCCCACCTGAACGGCGCGCCACTGTCCGATCTGCCCAGTTCCGGCGCCGCCATGACCGATTGGGCCAAGGCCCATCTGGGGATGACCCAAAGCCGGTTCGTGGATCATTCCGGTCTGGGCGACGGTTCGCGCACCACGACCCGCGATCTGTGTTCCGCGCTCTTGATGCAGGGCCGCGAAGGCGCGCTGAAATCCAGCCTGAAGAACATCGCGTTGCGGCAGGACGATGGCACCGCCACGCCGCTCAGCCTGTCGGCCAAGACCGGAACCCTGAATTTCGTCAGCGCGCTTGCGGGCCATATCGCGCCACGGGCCGGGCCGGGGATGATCTTTGCCATCCTGACCGCCGACATGGCACGGCGCGCGGCCATCGCACCGGATGATCGCGAAAACCCCGCCGGCAGCCAAAGCTGGACCCGGCGCTCCCGCCGGATGCAGTACAATCTTGTGCGTCTGTGGTCCGGGGTGCCGCTGGCCTAGGGGATCGGGTCCGGGGCGCGGACCTCAGATCACCATGTGACGGGCGCGGGCACCGCGTTCGATGGCGGCGGCGTGCAGACGGTCGATGTTCAACTCATACCGAATCTCTTCCAGCAGGCGAAGTTCGGACTCGTTCAGGTGCCCATCGGCTGCGGCCACGTCGCAGGCCAGCGCATAGGCGGTTTCGTTCAGCCGCTCGGGCAGGGCCTCGCGGATCAGGCCGAACAGCGCGTCCAGCCCCTCCTCGGCTTCGAACAGTTCGAACACCAGCTGGCCGAGGCTGTGCAGCCGTTCGTCGCCGAAATCCGAGAACACCGGCAGGTGATTGATCATCGACTGGATCTTCACCAGTTCCGAGGTGCGGATGTTGGCATCCGACAGCGACACGGCGATCATCAGGGCGACGAGGCTGTCTTGCGGTGTGAGAGACGGTTCGGATTGCGACACGGCGAATGTCCTTGTACGTGGTTCTGGCGCTTGTGTTACCTTGGCGGGCGCCATGACGCCATGTATTTCGTCATTGATCCCCGGCAACCCCCGCTGTGCCCCGTGCGGCATATGTTGACCTGACGCGGTCTTGTCACTAAGCCCTGCGAAAAATCTGTCAGGATATCCGCACATGACCTCCCTCCGCGACGAAGCCCTGGCCTCGAAGGCCTGGCCCTTCGAAGAAGCCCGCCGTGTTCTCAAGCGCTATGAAAACGCGCCGCCCGAGAAAGGCTATGTGCTGTTCCAGACCGGCTATGGCCCGTCGGGCCTGCCGCATATCGGCACCTTCGGTGAAGTGGCGCGCACCACCATGGTGCGCCGCGCGTTTCAGGAAATCAGCGACATCCCGACCCGGCTGATCTGTTTCTCGGACGACATGGACGGGTTGCGCAAGGTGCCCGGCAATGTTCCGAACCAGGAGTTGCTGGCCGAGGATCTGAACCTGCCGTTGACCCGCGTGCGCGATCCGTTCGGCACCCATGACGGCTTTGCCCAGCACAACAACGCGCGCCTGTGCGACTTCCTAGACAGCTTTGGATTCGACTATGAATTCGCCTCGGCGACCGAGTATTACACCTCGGGCAAGCTCGACGAGATGCTGCTGGTCGCGCTGGAACGTTTCGAGAAGATCCAGGACATCATGCTGCCGACCCTCGGCCCCGACCGCCGCGCGACCTATTCCTGCTTCCTGCCGATCAGCCCCAAGACCGGCCATGTCCTGCAGGTGCCGACGCTGGAACGCAATGTCGCCAGGGGCACCATCGTCTATCAGGAACCCGACGGCGAGAAGGTCGAGATCCCGGTCACTGGCGGCCATGTGAAAATGCAGTGGAAGCCCGACTGGGCGCTGCGGTGGGCCGCCCTTGGCGTCGACTATGAAATGTCGGGCAAGGATCTGATCGATTCCGTCACCCAGTCCACCAAGATCTGCAAGGCACTTGGCAAGACGCCGCCGGTGACGCTGTCCTACGAGTTGTTCAACGACGAGAACGGGCAGAAGATCTCGAAATCCAAGGGCAACGGCCTGTCGATGGAAGACTGGCTGAGCTACGCCGCGCCCGAAAGCCTGCAGTACTTCATGTACCTCAAGCCGAAAACCGCCAAGCGGCTGTATTTCGACGTGATCCCCAAGGCTGTGGACGAGTATCACCAGCAGTTGCGCGCCTATCCGGACCAGGATCTGAAGGCGCAGCTGAACAACCCGGTGTACCACATCCACGGCCATGATGTGCCCGCGTCGGACATGGTGGTGACCTTCTCGATGCTGCTGAACCTCGCCTCGGCGGCCTCGGCCCATGACAAGGACACCCTGTGGGGCTTCATCGGCAAATACGCACCAGATGCCACGCCCGAGACCCATCCGGGGCTGGATGAGGCAGCCGGCTTTGCCGTGCGTTACTACGAGAACTTCGTGAAGCCCGCGAAAACCTATCGCGCGCCCACCGATCAGGAGCGCGCGGCGCTGCAGGATCTGGCCGACCGCCTGCGCGACTGGAAGGGCGACGTCGAGGCCGAAGCCCTGCAGTCCGAGGTCTTCGCCGTCGGCAAGGCGCATGGGTTCGATCCCCTGCGCGCCTGGTTCTCGGCCATCTACGAAGTGCTTCTGGGGGCCAGCCAGGGCCCGCGTTTTGGCGGCTTCATCGCGCTGTACGGAGTGCCGGAAACCGTCGCCCTGATCGACCGCGCGCTGGCCGGAGAGCTGGCCACCGATTGACTGATCCCCTCCGTGCCTTACCATTGGGGAAAGGCGCGGAGGGATCCAACATGCGCACGGCAAGTCTTTTGGCACTCCTGATGGCAACGCCGGTGATGGCACAGCCGGCGCAGGACATCGAAACGGTCATCGGCGACCAGATCGCCGCCTTTCAGGCCGATGACATGGCCCGCGCCTTCGACCATGCCGCCCCGGCGATCAGGCGCATGTTCGGCACCCCCGATAATTTTGGCCAGATGGTGCGGGATGGCTACCCGATGGTCTGGCGTCCGGCGGACGTGACCTTTCTGGACCGCACCGAGATGGGCGCCGAGGCCATCCAGCGTGTGATGATCCGCGATGGCGCCGGCCAATTGCACTTTCTGGCCTATCGCATGGTCCAGCTTCAGGGCGCTTGGCGGATCAACGGCGTGCAGATCCTGACCGGGGGCGTCGGCCTTTAAAGCTCCAGATCCTGCGGGCTCAGATGAAACGCCTTGCCGAATCCGCCGTTCAGGGCCGCGCCACGGACGCTGAACCGCACAAACGAGAAATCCGCGAAATCCACATACAGCCTGGCCTTGGGCTGAACCCGCAGGTAATGCGCGCGCAGATCGGCGTGCTGTGGGTCGCCATGGCCAATGAAGCGGGCCGTGCAGGCCAGGGTCATGCGCGGATGGGTCAGCGGATCGCCACGCCCCCCCGGTTCACCCACCAGAAGCGAGGCCGACGGGTTGGCCCGCAGGGCACGGGTATGGGCCGACAAGTCAGACACCAGCGACAACGGCGCGCCATCCGGCCCGGCAATCAGCGCCACCCGCGTGACCTCGGGCAGGCCGGTGTCGGGATGCAGCACCCCCAGCGCGGCGAACCGCATGTCGGCCAGCAGGCGCCGGGCCAGCGCGCGCGCCTCATCATCGGTGGGCCGGATCGGAGAGGGTTTGGACATACCGCCGATCATGGCCGCACGTCAGTGTTTGGCAAGAGCGCGTTTGACAAGGGACAGTCTGCGCCCTTGCCCAGCATGCATTCATCGTGCTTCTTGAATATCAGGAGGACTTTCATGACACGATTCTTTACCGCTCTCGCCCTGTGCCTGGCCACCACCCCGCTGCACGCTGCCGATCTGGAGGTCGGGATCACCAGCGCCATTGGCCAGGTCGAAGTGCCCGGCACATTCACGATCATTCAACGCAACCAGGACACCGAGGCGCAGATCGAAGGCGAATTCGCCCGCACCTCGCGCGCCTGCCCGCCGTTCTGCATCCAGCCGATGACGCCCGCCGAGGGCGTCACCACCATTGGCGAGTTGGAATTGCTGGACATGTTGCAGGATCCCGAGGCCGTGGTCGTCGACAGCCGCGTTGCCGATTGGTACCGGCGCGGCACCATCC
Organism: Fluviibacterium sp. S390; assembly: GCF_049800695.1. Taxonomy (NCBI): domain Bacteria; kingdom Pseudomonadati; phylum Pseudomonadota; class Alphaproteobacteria; order Rhodobacterales; family Paracoccaceae; genus Meridianimarinicoccus; species Fluviibacterium sp. S390. Next base: position 12,679 of record NZ_JBNAFN010000024.1, read on the forward strand.
CCGGCACCATCAACATCCCCTACACCCAGATCGTCGATCACCTGGGCGAATTGGGCTGCGAGATCGATTTCGACGGCTGGGATTGCGAGAATGCCAAGCCGGTCGCCCTGTTCTGCAACGGCAGCTGGTGCGGACAGTCCCCGGCGGCGATCCGGCAGATGGTCGGCGCGGGCTTCCCGGCCGACCGGATCTTCTATTACCGGGGCGGGATGCAGGCCTGGCAGATGCTGGGGCTCACCGTTACCGGCGGATCCTAGGGGTCCGGCGCGGGGGTCAGAAGGTCCACCACAGGGCCATCCGCACCCCCGCACTGTTATCGCCACGCACCCCCCAGATCAGGGCACTTTCCAGCGCCAGACCGGCGGGCAGGTCCACAACCACCGCCGGCAGAACCTTCAGGTAGGGGTCGGCCTGCGGAAAGTCGCCACCCTGAAGCTGCAGCATATAGGTCAGCCGGCCCGCGCCCTTGACGCCAATGGTGGCATCCAGCTTTTGCGCCGTGCCCGAGGATTGCTCCCGAAACTCGACCGAGGCATCGACCGCCAGCCAGCCGGAATACTCGCCAAGGCTGAACCCCCGGCCATAGGCGAGGGCAGGGCGTAGAATTGCTTCTGTCTCGGTCTCGATCTGGCCCAGATAGCGGCCCAGCGTGGCATAGCGGCGTTGCCCGACACCCAGTTGCGCCGCAAAGTGGTGCGTGGCATCCAGCGGCGACAGCGCATAGCGCAGGAAGGCCACGCCGGACCATGTGCGCACCTGCGGGATCGCCGTCCGTTCGGGCGGCGGCAACTGGCCGCTGCCGGTCTGCTGGTGATAGCTGCGCTGCAATTCGGGGGTCAGCACGGTTTCATCGCCGCCCAGGTCCAACCCGATGGTCATCCGCGGCGTCAGCCCGTATTCGGCGTACAGCGTGGCGTAGCCGTCAAACTGCGGCGCAACCTCGCCGGACAGCTCGTCTTGCAGGGTGGTGATCTCGTATCCCAGCGAGGCAAAGCCGGTGCCCGGCTCGCGCGGCCAGGCCCCGGCCAGCGCGGCGACACAGGGCAGCCCGCACAGCAGGACCGCAAGGGCAATGGTTCGCATGACAAGCCTCTCCCGAGAGCTCAGGCTGAAGCGCGCAGGGTTAACAGGGACTTAATTCCCGGTCTGCGCAATTTTCCCTGTCCGCGCCGCGCCGCCCTGCGCTAGGCTGAAGCCAAGAGGAGGAGCCATCATGCAGATCACCACAACGGCCAGCCATCAGACCGTCATCACCACCTTCGAGGTCACCCCCGGCACCTGTCAGGACCTGATGGACGCGCTGCGCGACGCCTATGACCATTTCATCTCGAAGCAGCCCGGATTCGTTGCCGCCGGCCTGCATGTGAACGACGCCCAGACCCGGATCGCCAATTATTCGCAATGGCAACGGCGCGAGGACTTTCAGGCCATGCTGCGCACCCCCGAGATGCGCGAGCGCAACCGCCAGATCAACACCCTGTGCCGCAGCTTCGAGCCGGTGATGTACGAGGTCGCGCACACGCTGGGCTGAGACAATCGGCCCGATCCCACCCCTGGGACAGGACTGCTAGACAGCCGCCAAACGCCGCGACCCCCTGCGCGGTGCCATAACCGTTGCACTTCTGGTAAAAGCCACTAGGTTGCGGTCGCTCTAAGGGGAAATCACCATGCTGGATTCGACGACGCTGCGCCACGACTGGACCCGGGAAGAAGCCGAGTCCCTGTACAATCAGCCTTTCAACGACCTGCTGTTTCAGGCCGCCAGCGTGCACCGCGCCAATTTCGACCCCAATCAGGTCCAGCGCTCCAAGCTGCTGAGCATCAAGACCGGCGGTTGCGCCGAGGATTGCGCCTATTGCAGCCAGTCGGCACGCAACGGGGCGCAACTGTCCGCCAGCAAACTGATCGAGGTCGAGCGCGTTCTGGCCGAGGCCAAGAAGGCCAAGGACGGCGGCGCGACACGGTATTGCATGGGCGCGGCCTGGCGGTCGCCCAAGGATCGCGACATGGAGGCGCTGGCCGCCATGGTCGAGGGCGTCAAGGCGATGGGCATGGAAACCTGCATGACGCTGGGCATGCTGGAAGATGACCAGGTGCTGCGCCTGAAAGGCGCCGGTCTGGATTACTACAACCACAACATCGACACCTCCGAGCGCTATTACTCCGAGATCATCACCACCCGCACCTTTGCCGACCGCATCGACACGCTGAACCGCGTGCGCGAAGCCGGCATCAAGGTCTGCGCCGGTGGCATCGTCGGCATGGGCGAGCAACAGATGGACCGCGTCGACATGCTGCTGGCGCTGGCCAATCTGCAAGAACACCCCGACAGCGTGCCGATCAACCAGCTGATCCCGATTGCCGACACGCCGCTGGCGGATGTGGAAAAGATTGATCCCATTGAATTCGTGCGCACCATCGCGCTGGCCCGCATCCTGATGCCCAAGTCCCATGTGCGCCTGTCCGCCGGCCGCACCGAGATGAGCGACGAGATGCAGGCCATGTGCTTCTTCGCCGGGGCGAACTCGATCTTTGTGGGCGACACCCTGCTGACCGCCGACAACCCGGAAGAAGACAAGGACGGGCAATTGTTCGACCGACTGGGGATCGAAGCCATGGCGCCGGGCTGCGACGGATCGCGATGACCGGATTTCCGCGCCACGCGCAGGCGCTGGCGTCCCTGACCTCCCGTGGACGCCGCCGGGTTCTGGCGCCGCGTGCGGGGCATGACTTTGCCTCCAACGACTATCTCGGGCTCTCCGAGTCCGACCTGATGCGGGCGGCGGCCCATGCCGCGCTGGACCGGGGCGTGCCGGTGGGCGCGGGGGGCTCGCGCCTGCTGCGCGGCAATGCGCCCGAGCACGAGGCGCTGGAGGCCGAGGCGGCGGCTTTCTTCGGGGCCGAACGCGCGCTTTTCATGGGGGGCGGATTTCAGGCCAACACAGCGATATTCTCGACCCTGCCCCTGCAGGGCGATCTGGTGCTGCATGATGCGTTGATCCATGCCTCGGCCCATGACGGGATGCGGCTGGGCCGCGCCGAGACCCGCAGCTTCCCGCACAATGATGTTCCCGCCGCCGAGGCCGCCATTGCCGACTGGCGCGCAGCAGGCGGCGACGGGCAGGTCTGGATCGCGGTCGAAAGCGTCTATTCCATGGATGGCGACTTTGCCCCGGTGGCCGGGCTGATGGCGCTGGCCGACCGGCAGGGCGCGGTCCTGGTGGTGGACGAGGCCCATGCCACCGGCCTTTGGGGCCCCGGTGGACGCGGGCTGTCACACGGTTTTGCCGACCGCTCCAACCTGCTGAGCCTGCACACTTGCGGCAAAGGGCTGGGCGTATCCGGCGCGCTGATCTGCGGCGACGGCGTGCTGATCGACACGCTGGTGAACAAGGCCCGCAGCTTCATCTATGCCACCGCGCCCTCGCCGTTGAATGCCGCGCTGGTGCGTGCGGCGCTGGCCGAGCTTGACCGCAACCCGGATCTGCCCGCCCGCGCCCGCGCGCAAGTGGCCGAAGCCCACCGGCTGGCCAAAGATCACTGCGGGCTGACCGGGCTGCACAGCCAGATCCTGCCGGTGATCCTGGGCGACGACAAACGGGCGCTGGCCGCTGCAAAGGCGCTTCAGGCGCGCGGCCACGACATCCGTGCCATCCGCCCGCCCACCGTGCCGCGCGGCACAGCGCGGCTGCGGCTGTCGATCACCCTGAACGTCGATGCCGAAATTCTGGCCTCCCTGTTCCACGATCTGGCGCATGTGCTGGACGAGGTGCCCGCATGACCCCGGTCATTGTCACCGGCACCGACACCGGCATCGGCAAGACCGTTTTCTCGGCGGGGCTGACCGCCGCCCTTGGCGCGACCTACTGGAAGCCGGTGCAATCAGGTCTGGAAGACGAAACCGACAGCCAGATCGTCGCCCGCCTGTCCGGTCGCCCGATCCTGCCCGAAGCGTGGCGGCTGAAACTGCCCGCCTCGCCGCATCTGTCGGCCGAGGCCGCAGGGGTCGAGATCGACGACACCACCCTGACCCTGCCCGACACCTCCGGCCCGCTGGTGGTCGAAGGCGCGGGCGGGCTGCTGGTGCCGCTGAACCGCCGCGCGACCTATCTGGATGTCATCGCCCGCTGGCGCGCGCCGGTCATCCTGTGCGCCCGCACCGCCCTTGGCACGATCAACCATTCGCTGCTGTCGCTGGCTGCCTTGCGCACGCGCGACGTGCCGGTGATCGGCATCGCCTTCATCGGCGCGGCGGAACCCGAGGTGGAGCAGACGATCTGCGACTTCGGGCAGGTGGCGCACCTGGGACGGCTGGGCCTGCTGGACTTGCTGACCCCCGAAACCCTGCGCGAAGAATTCGCCGCCATCGACACGGATCGCATCCGCAAGGCCATGACCGCATGACCCCGCTTGAGTTCGACCAGCATCACCTGTGGCATCCCTATACCAATGTCACCAGACCCGGCCCGACCTTCGTGGTGAAAGAGGCCGAGGGCGTCTGGCTGGCCCTTGACGACGGCTCCCGCGTCATCGACGCCATGTCGAGCTGGTGGAGCACAATCCACGGCCATCGGCATCCGGTGATCACCAAGGCCGTCCATGACCAGTTGGACCGGCTGCCGCATGTGATGTTCGGCGGTCTGACCCATGATCCGGCGATCGAGCTGGGCCAGCGCCTGCTGGACCTTGCCCCCGACACGATGCAGCGGATCTTCTATTGCGACAGCGGCTCGGTCTCGGTCGAGGTGGCGCTGAAGATGGCGGTGCAATACCAGGTCTCGCTGGGCCGCCCGGATCGCTGCGAGTTCGCGACGATCCGGCAGGGCTATCACGGCGACACCTGGAAGGCGATGAGCGTCTGCGACCCGGTCACCGGGATGCACCACCTGTTCACTGGCGCGCTGTCGATCCAGCATTTCGTCGACCGCCCGCCGATCGCCATCGACGCGGACTGGTCCGACGATCCGGCGCGCAACGGGCTGGGCGCGCTTGAGGCGCTGCTGGACGAGAACCAGGACCGTATCGCCGCGCTGATTCTAGAGCCGGTGGTGCAGGGCACGGGGGGGATGTATTTCTATCACCCCGAATACCTGAACCGCGCCCGCGCCCTGTGCGACGCCCATGACATCGTGCTGATCTTCGACGAAATCGCCACCGGCTTTGGCCGCACCGGCAAGATGTTCGCCGCCGATCACACGGGCGTTCAGCCCGATATCCTGTGTCTGGGCAAGGCGATCACCGGCGGCACCATGTCCTTTGCCACCACCATGACCAACGACAAGATCGCCGAGGGCATCGGCGGCGGCGATCCGGGGCTGTTCATGCATGGGCCGACCTTCATGGCCAACCCGCTGGCCTGCGCCGCCGCCGGGGCCAGCCTGTCGTTGCTGCAACGGGGCGACTGGCAGGGACAGGTCGCGGCCATCGAGGCGCAGCTTCAGGCCGAACTGGCCCCCGCCCGCGCCCTGCCCGGCGTGGCCGACGTGCGCGTGCTGGGCGCCATCGGCGTGATCGAGATGGACCATGCGGTCAGCGCCGACATCGCCCATGGGCATTGCAAGGAGATGGGCGTCTTCCTGCGCCCCTTCGGCAAGAAGATCTACACCATGCCGCCCTTCGTGACCGCGCCCGATGAGTTGCGCCAGATCACCGCCGCCATGCTGCATCTGGCCAAGGTCCTGTGAGCCCCCATGCAGGCGCGCTGGCTGAAACGGAACGGCGGTTCCGAGGTGATCGTGGTGTTTGGCGGCTGGGCCGTCGGCGCCGACTGCCTGTCGCATCTGGCCGGGCCTCAGGACGTGCTGTTCGTGGATGACTACCGCGACCTGAGCCTCGATCTGCCCGACATTTCTGCCTATGCCCGGCGGCGCCTGCTGGCGTGGTCCTTTGGCGTGGCGGCCTATGGCCACTGGCGGGACGGGCGCGCAGATCCGTTCACCCGCAAGACCGCCATCGCGGGGACAATGTCGCCGGTGGATGACCGGCTTGGCATCCCGACTGCTGTGGTCGACCAGACCCGCGCGGCGCTGACCGAGGACAGTTTCGCCAGCTTCCAAAGGCGGTGCTTCGGGCAGCGGGTGGCGCCTGTGCCGCTCGACATCCCAGCGCGGCAGGATGAGCTTGCCGCCGTTGCCAGTCGCGGCGCGGCGCCAGAGACTCAATTCGATGCCATCATCCTGCCGACCCGCGACCGCATTTTTCCCCCGGCCAACATGGCCCGCGCCTGGGCCGGGCAGGCAGGGCGTATCCAGCAGATCGACGCCCCGCACGCCCCCTTTGGCCAGTGGCAAAGCTGGGACGACGTGCCATGAGCGCCGAGATCGCCCGCGTTGCCCGCGCCTTTCGCCGGGGCCTGCCGACCTATGGCCGCGATGCCCGCGCACAGGCCCGCATTGCCGCGCATCTGGCCGCGCTGATCCGCGCCCATGCCGCCCCGCGCCCGGACCGCGTGCTGGAATTCGGCTGCGGCACCGGCTTTCTGACCCGGCACCTGCTGGACGACCTGACCCCCGGCGACTTCTGGGCCAACGACCTGCTGCCCGAAACCGCCGATCTTCTGGCCCCGCGCCTGAACGCCCATCCCGGTCGCGCAACCTTCCTGCCCGGCCCGATCCAGTCCATCGACTTGCCTGGACGGCTGGACCTGATCGCCTCGGCCTCGACCGTGCAATGGTTCGACGATCCGGCGCGCGAGGTGACGCGTCTGTGCCGCCATCTGGCCCCCGGCGGTCTGCTGGCACTCAGCGGTTTCGGCCCTGACCAGTTTTGCGAATTGCAGGCGCTTGGCTCCACCGCCGCGGCGCCCGGCTATGTGGCCCCAAGTGAATGGGCCGTGCTTCTGCCCAAGGGGATGACCCTGCTGCATGTGCAAGAGCGGCATCTGCGCCTTGCCTTTCCCGATGCGGCGGCCGTGTTGCGCCACCTGCGCAGCACCGGCGTCAATGCCGGGGCCGGCCAGATCTGGAGCAAGGGACGCCTGTCCCGCTTCGAGGCCCGCTATCGCGACCGCTTTACCCGTTTGGGCGCCCTGCCCGTGACCTATCACCCGGTGTACGTCGTGGCGCGCCGCGACGCCTGAGAGGCCCTGGCCAAGACACCGGACCGGTGGATGCCGCGCCCGCATCTCATTTCCCTTCAGGAAACCAACGGCACCTGCAACATCAGACCCAGCCCCGCCATCCGTACGCGCCCGCCTGCACCCGTCGACACCCCGTCGAAAAATGCGCCGGCCACCAGAGCAGACCGAGTCGGCGTACCGCCACGCTGTCCCGCTTCGCCTTACCCCAGCGTCACCTTGGGATGGCCGCCCGCGGACCGCGCGAAAATCCGGAAAATCCACACCACGATCTGCCCGATGCGCGAAAATCCGCCCAGAGGGTGCCGATTTTATCACTTCTACCATAGGGCGAGTAACGCCCGTCTGGCCCCCGGCCCCCGGCGGGGCTAGGCTTCACTGTGGTGAAAGCCGTGTGTTGACCAGTTGCAGGAGAGCCAATGCCCCAAGCCGATTCAAAGCCGGACAAGGACGGCACGCGCGCGCGCCCCGAAAAGGACCTGGAATCGGCCATCGGCCGCGAGGTTCGCGCCCATCGTCACCAGTTGGACATGACCGTTGCCGACCTGTCGCGCAAGACCGGCCTGTCGATGGGGATGCTGTCGAAGATCGAGAACGGCAATATTTCTCCGTCGCTGACGACCCTGCAATCGCTGGCCACGGCTTTGAACGTGCCGATCACCACCTTCTTCAAGCGCTATGAACGCCGCCGCAAGGCGGTACATGTCCGGCCAAGCGATGCCGCCGAGATCACCCGCACCGGCGCCCCGGACAGCTATCGCTACAGCCTGTTGGGCGATCTTGGCCCCAGCGACACCGGCATCTCGGTCGAGCCGTATCTCATCACGCTGACCGACAATTCCGACATCCACACCGGGTTTCAGCATGACGGGGTTGAACTGATCTACGTGCTGGAAGGCGAGATCCGCTATCGCCACGGCAATGACATCTATGATCTGCAACCGGGCGACAGTTTCTTCTTCGACGCCGATGCGCCGCACGGCCCCGAAGAGTTGATCCGCGTGCCGGTGCGCGTGCTTTCGGTGATTTCGACCCCGAAAGCCACCTGAGGTCAGACCCCGCAGCGCGTCTACAGACCGCCCGGCACCGCGTGAAAGCGCGCACCGAAGCGGCGCACATGCACGATTGCGGGCCACGGATCGCCACACAGCAAGGTCGGTGCGCGCTTCGGCGTGGTCTGACAAGCCCCTCGCAGCCGCCCGTGTTCCGGGGTATGCGAAGCCCATGACCCAAGAGCCCAATTTCGAGATCTTCCTGATGGCCCCACCGGGGCTTGAGGCGCTGCTGTGCGACGAGGCCCGCGAACGCGGGTTCGACCGCCCCCATGCGGTGCCCGGTGGCGTGACCATACAGGGCGGCTGGCCCGAGGTCTGGCGCGCCAATCTGGAGTTGCGCGGTGCGGGCCGGGTTCTGGCCCGGATCGGAAGTTTCCGCGCCCTGCATCTGGCGCAACTGGACAAGCGCGCGCGCAAGTTTCCCTGGGCCGAGGTGCTGCGCCCCGATCTGCCCGTGCGGGTCGAGGCCACCTGCAAACGCTCGCGCATCTATCACGCCAAGGCAGCCACGCAGCGGATCGAACGCGCCATCGCCGAAGAACTGGGCGCCCAAATCTCTGCCGAGGCCGCGATCACGGTGAAGGCCCGAATCGAGGATGATCTGGTCACCCTCAGCGTCGATACCACGGGCGAGGCCTTGCACAAGCGCGGCCACAAGGAGGCCGTGGGCAAGGCCCCCATGCGCGAAACCATGGCGGCGCTGTTCCTGCGCGATTGCGGCTACGACGGGCACGAGACGGTTCTGGACCCGATGTGCGGCTCGGGCACCTTCGTGATCGAGGCGGCGGAAATCGCCTGCGGGCTGGCACCGGGGCGCAGCCGCAGCTTTGCCTTCGAAGATCTGGCCAGTTTCGACGCCGCACGCTGGCAGGCGCTGCGCGACGCCCAGCAGACGCGGGCCACCGACGCGCGCAGTTTCGGCAGCGATCGTGACGCCGGTGCCATCCGCTCCAGCATCGCGAACGCCGCCCGCGCCGGGGTCACCGATCTGGTGCAGTTCGACATGAAACCGATCAGCGACATCGCCCCGCCTGAAGGCCCGCCCGGTCTGGTCATCGTCAACCCGCCCTACGGCGCGCGCATCGGCAACCGCAAGTTGCTGTTCGGCCTCTACGGCAGCCTTGGGAAGACGCTGGCGGCGCGGTTTTCTGGCTGGCGGGTGGGGCTTGTGACCTCGGACGGCGGGCTGGCGCGGGCCACCGAGTTGCCGTTCTTGCCCTCGGGCCCTTCGGTAGCCTTCGGCGGCCTGAAGGTGACGCTGCACAAGACCGGCCCCCTGCCCTGACGCGCCGGCCTGGGTTTCTTACAGTCTGTTCACGAATGATTTTCATGACCTTCCCTGCCCGCGCTTGTTAGGGTCGGCGCATGTTGGACAAGACTTGGCATGACCTGATCGAGGGCACCGATTATCCCGATCTTCGCGCGGACACCCCCGCATTCTGGAACGCCTTCGCGACCCTGATCGAGGCGCGCCGGCGGGACCGCGCCTGTGTGGTCGCGCAGCTTGGGCTGTCGCTGGATGGGCGGATCGCCACCCAGACAGGCGATTCGAAATATATCAACGGGCGCGATGCCTTGGCACATCTGCATCGTCTGCGGGCCTTGGTGGATGCGGTGATCGTGGGCTCGGGCACGGCGCTTGCGGATGATCCGCAACTGACGGTGCGCCTGTGCCACGGACGCCACCCCGCGCGGGTGGTGATCGACCCCAACGGGCGGGTGTCGCCCCGCGCGCGGGTCTGGGCCGACGATGGCACCAGGTCGCTGGTCTTTGGCGGCGCCCCCGACCTGCCCGCACATGTAGAGCGGATTGCGGTGCCCGGTGGCGATATTCCGCCGGACCGTCTGGTGACGGAACTGGCGCAGCGCGGGTTGATCCGGCTGCTGGTCGAGGGCGGCGCGGACACGCTGGGTCGCTTTCTGGCCGATGGCCAGATCACCAGCCTGCATTTGCTCTATGGGCAGTTGATCCTCGGCTCGGGCCAGCCCGGCGTGGTGTTGCCGCCCATCGCCAAGTTGTCCGATGCCCTGCGCCCGGACTGCAAGACCCATGTCTTTCCCGATGGCGATATCCTTGTGGCCTGCGATCTGGTGCCGCCGGATCAGGACGCGGGCGGCACCGCGTAAAGGTCCAGATGGCCAACCTGCATCTCTGACAGTCGGGCCTTGCGATCCGCACTCCAGACCTCGGCCTGTGCGGCGGAGATGTCGCCAATCTGGACCGCGGCCCCGGCAATGCCCGTGACCAGCGTGTCAATCAGCCCAGCCTGGTGCGCAGGGGTCAGCCGCCATGGCGTCAGCGCGGTCCGGCAGCGGTAGCCATGCGCCTGCAACGCCGACACCAGAAAGCGCGTCGCGTTCGGTCCCAGCGCCGCGCCGCCCAGCCCCTTGTCGGTCTGCTGGTGGCGGTTGAAGGCGGATGTGATCGCCGTATCCAGCGGATGCGCAGGGTCAAACCGCATCACCCCATCATAGGTCAGGCAGGCCAGAAGCGGCAGCCGGTCGCGTGCCAATGCTGCGGCAAAGCGGTCCACCCAGGCCGCCCCGGCCAGATCGAAGAACGCCGTGGCGGTGACAAGGGCGCAACCCTCGGGCCAGGGGGCGGGCTCCAGGCTCAGGTCGACCTGCCGCAGCGCAACCTCCGGCCCGCAGGCTTGCCGGGCAGCGGCCAGAACCTCGGCATCAATGTCCACGAAGGTCCAGCGGCAGCCGGAAGGAAACACCGGAGAAAAAGCGCGCTTGGCTGCCCCGGTGCCCGCACCGATGTCACAGATCTGCGGCGCGTCCTGCCCGCGCAGCCCCGCCGCCGCCTGTTCGATCAACCCGGCATCGCGCGACGCCCGGTCGGCGGGTTCGCGCAATGCCAGCCAGACCGGATCGAAACCGCTCACAGGTCGAGATCCGCCTCGTACCAGGCGCGCGCGACGTGGCTTTCGTTCAGCGTGACCCGCATCCGGGTGATGTCGCGGGCGTCCTCGCCCAGCCCGCCAGCGGCAATCTCGCCCTTCAGGACGGTGAAAATGTGATGGGCCAGAACCTCGGTGGTGGAGCGGCGGCCGTCAAAAACATCCAATTCGTCGAGGTTCTTGTAGTTCAGCGGCGCGATGGCACGTTTCAGCGCCTCGGCGGCCAGACCGATATCGACCACAATGTCATTCTCGGTCAGTTCGGCCCGAAAGAAGGTGACGTCGATGACGAAGGTGGCGCCATGCATTCCCTGCGCCGGGCCGAAGGCCTCGCCGGGCAGGGAATGGGCGATCATGATGTGGTCTCGGACTTCCAGCGCGAACATGTCAGGCTCCAGTTTCGGGATAGATCAGGACGGGGCACAGGGCGTCAGCGCCCGGTGCCAGCAAGGGCGGCAACCGCTCGGGCGCTTGCGCAAACGGCAGGGTCTGACGCACCAGCAGGTCCAGCGCGGGCCGGTCGCGCAGCAACGCCATGGCGGTTTGCAGACGCCGGGTGAAGGACCAGCGCGGGGCGCGGCCGGGCGGCAGATGGCCAACCTGACTGGATTTCAGGGTCAGGCGCCGGGGGTGAAACCCGCCGCCCAGATGCAGGCTTGTGGCGCGGCTGCCGTACCAACTGCCCTCGACGACCGTGGCTTCCTGCCCGGCGGCATCCAGCGCGGTTTGCAGCCCGGAACCGCTGGCCGACAGGTTGATGGCAATGTCGATATCCTGCGGCACGGCCTCGGGCAGCGCGAAGGGCAGCCCCAACGCCTCGGCCACCGTGCGGCGGGCGGGATTGATGTCGCACAACACGACGCTGGTGCCCGGAATGTCGCGGATCAGGCCGGCCACCAGCAGGCCGACCACCCCGGCCCCCACCACCAGCACCCGATCGCCGGGCGCCGCGCCGCTGTCCCAGCACAGGTTCAGCGCGGTTTCCATATTGGCGGTCAGCCCCGCGCGCAGGGGCGGCAGACCCTCGGGCAGCGGCACCGCCATGGACGCGGGCACCACTGCGTGATCCTGATGCGGATGCAGGGTGAACACGGTCTGGCCCAGGCGGTCGAACGGGCCATCCTCGACCTCGCCCACCAGCGCGTAGCCATATTTCACAGGGAAGGGGAAATCCCCCGCCTGACCGGGGCAGCGCATGGTGGCGTGCAGGGTCTCGGGCACATCTCCGGCCAGCACCAACGCCTCGGTGCCCCGGCTGACGCCCGAACACAGGGCGCGCAGCCGCACCTGCCCGTCCGACAGCGCGGGCAGATCCTCGGTGCGCAGGGCCATCTGGCCGGGGGCGGTGGTCCAAAGGCTGCGGGCTGTGTCCAAGGCGGTCTCCGTCACGGGGGCCCTGCCTGCCTACGCCAGTGCTTTGGGCAGGGGAACACGGGACGCGGGCGGGTGCGGGCGGTTTTCGCCGCCCGCGGTGTCACATCTGCGCGATGCGCGGCTCAGACGCTCAGGCAGACGTACTTCATCTCGAGGTAGTCCTCACAGCCGTATTTCGAGCCTTCGCGGCCCTGCCCCGACTGCTTGACGCCGCCAAAGGGGGCCACCTCGGTCGAGATGATGCCGGTGTTCACCCCGACGATCCCGTATTCCAGCGCCTCGACCACCTTGTAGACACGGCCCAGATCGCGGGCGTAGAAATAGGCGGCCAGACCGAAGATCGTGTCATTGGCCTGGGCAATCACGTCGTCTACCGTGTCGAAGCGGAACAGCGGTGCGACCGGGCCGAAGGTTTCCTCGCTGGCGACCTTCATCTTGTCGGTGACGCCGGTCAGAACCGTGGGCTGGAAGAAGGTGCCGCCCAGTTTGTGCGGCTTGCCGCCGGTGACCACTTTGGCGCCCTTGCCCACCGCGTCGGCGATATGGTCTTCGACCTTCTCGACCGCGCCCTTGTCGATCAGCGGGCCGGTGGTCACGCCGTCCTCGAAGCCGTCGCCGATCTTCATCTTTTCTACTGCGGCCACCAGTTTCTCGGCAAAGGCGTCATAGACCCCCGATTGCACGTAGATCCGGTTGGCGCAGACACAGGTCTGGCCGTTGTTGCGGTATTTCGAGATCATCGCCCCTTCCACCGCCGCATCCAGATCGGCGTCGTCAAAGACGATGAAGGGCGCGTTGCCGCCCAGTTCCATCGAGGTTTTCTGGATCTGCTCGGCGGATTGGCCCATCAGGATCCGGCCCACTTCGGTCGAGCCGGTGAAGGTCAGCTTGCGCACCTTGGGATTGGAGCAGAATTCCTTGCCGATGGCCGAGGAGCTTTTCGAGGTCACCACGCTGAAGACCCCCGCGGGTACGCCCGCCTCTTCGGCCAGCTTGGCCATGGCCAGCGCCGACAGCGGGGTTTCGCCAGCGGGCTTCGACACCATGGCACAGCCCACCGCCAGCGCCGGGGCCACCTTGCGGGCGATCATGGCGTTGGGGAAGTTCCACGGGGTAATCGAGGCCACCACGCCGACGGGCTGCTTCATCACCATGATGCGCTTGTCGCGCTGGTGGCCGGGGATCAGGTCGCCGTAGATGCGCTTGGCCTCTTCGCCGAACCATTCCATGAAGCTGGCGCCATACAGGATCTCGCCCTTGGCCTCGGCCAGCGGCTTGCCCATCTCGGCGGTCAGGATCGCGCCCAGATCATCGGCATTGGCCACCATCAGATCGTACCATTTGCGCAGCACGGCGGCGCGTTCCTTGCCGGTGCGCGCGGCCCAGTCCTTTTGCGCCGTGTAGGCCGCATCGATGGCGGCACGGGTTTCGGTCACGCCGAAATCGGGCAGCGAGGCCAGAACTTCCCCGGTCGAGGGGTTCGTCACATCGAAGCGATTGCCCTGCTGGCTTTCGGCGACCCATTCGCCAGCGAGGAAACCGGCTTCGATCAAAAGGGCGGGGTTGGACAGGCGGTCAGAGAGAGCGGATCGAGTCATCGAGATGTCCTTCAGGTCTGTGGGCCCGGCGATCTGCCGTCTTGGCCCGAACGTCAGTGCATGTCTGAGCGAAACTGCCGGGGTCGGCAATCCCGTGTTTACAGGGCGGCGCGATAAATCGCCCGCGCATCCTCCAACGTCAGCGGGCGCGGGTTGTTCACCAGCAGCCGCGTCTGGTTCATGGCGTCACCGGCCAGCCGGTCGATATCATCCACGCCGATGCCGACGCTGCGCAGACCCGGTTGCAGGCCCAGATCGGTGTTCAGCGTCGCCAGCCGCGCGATCAGATCGGCGGTAATGGCCTGGCTGTCGCGGGCCATGTCCATGTCGGGAAACAGATGCGGCGCCAGTTCGGCATAGGCCGGACCGCAGGCGGGCGCATTGAAGCGCATCACATGCGGCAGCACCAGGGCATTGGACAGCCCGTGCGGCACATGGAACAGGCTGCCCACCGGATAAGCCAGCGCATGCACCGCCGCCACCGGCGCATTGGCAAAGGCCTGCCCCGCCAGCATGGACCCCAACGCCATGTTTTCCCGCGCATCGATGTCCGCGCCTTGCTTTACAGCGGTCCGAATGTTCGCCCCCAGAAGCGTCAGCGCCTGCATCGCCAACTGGCGCGAGATCGGGTTGTTGTTGGGGCTGGCCGAGGTATAGGCCTCGATCGCGTGCACCATGGCATCCACGCCGGTGGCGGCGGTGATCGCCGGCGGCAGGCCAAGGGTCAGCATGGCATCCAGCAGCGCGAGATCGGGCAGCAGCAGGGGCGAAACCACGCCCTTTTTCTCTTGCGTGCCGGTGGTCAGGATCGAGATCGGCGTGACCTCGGACCCGGTGCCGGCGGTGGTGGGCACCAGCACCAGCGGCAGACGCCGGCCATGCGCCATGCCGACGCCGTAGATCTCCTCCAACGGTTGATCCGACCGGGCCAGCAACGCCACGACCTTGGCCACATCCATCGACGAACCGCCGCCAAAGCCGATCACCCCCTGCGCGCCACAGTCACGGGCCAGATCCGCCGCGGCCCGCACGGTCTGGGCCTTGGGATCGGGTTCGACACCGTCAAACAGGGTGACGGCGATGCCGCAGGCGGCCAGATCGGCCAGCGCCGGACCGGCAAGATCCAGCCGCATGATGCCGGGATCGGTGACAAGCAGAAGGCGGCGCACCCCGGCGGTGGCCGGGGTGTCGGCCAGCAGGCGGCCCAGTTGCGCGGCCCCGCCCCGCTGCTGGCGAATGGTGCCTGTGGTGCTGAATGTGAAATCCACGCTGCGCTCCCCCTGTTTCGGGCCAAGAATGCAGGCAAATTCGCGGCCAGATCAAGGGCGGGTGGATCAGCCCAGGTCGGCGTCTGGCCGAGGATCGCTGACCCCAAAACGCCCCCTGCGTCAGGGAGGCGCCTCGCGCGTGGTTGACTTCGCGCCCCAATCCTTCACCCTGCGGGAAATTTCCACGGTGTGGCTGGTCTGATGTCCCGATTTGTTTCTCTTCTCTCTGCCCTGTTTCTCGTTGGTGTACTGGCCTTCCTTGGGGGCATGTGGACGACCCACAAGGACTGGGCCCCCTGGAAAATGCTGAACGACACCAAACAGGCGGTGAAGTCCTGGCGCGCGACGGGATACGTGGTGCCCGATGGCACCTATCTGCGCCGCCCGCCCCGGATGCCCGATGACCGCTATGTGGTGCATCAGGCCGACAAGATCGCGCCGGGCTATCTGCTGATCAACCGCATCGCCAGCCCCGAGCCGGGCTATGTCACCGACCTGATCGACGAAAACGGTGCGGTGCTGCATTCGTGGAAGATCGACCATTCCAAGGTGATCGACGGCGGCACCGAGATGGAATTCGTGCACGCGGTGCGGCCCCTGCCCGACGGCTCGATCGTGGCCAACTTCGATGATGGCTTCGGGATGGCGCGATTCGATGCTTGCGGAGAGCCAATCTGGCGGCGGACGGACGTGGTGTACCACCATTCGCTGACCGAAGATCCCGATCTGGGCGGCTTCTGGACGTGGACGTCGAAATACTGGGATGGCGGCCATGACCAGCAGATGGTGCGGGTGGATGCCGACACCGGCGAGACGCTGGAATCCATCGACCTCGTGCAGGACGTGCTGCTGCCCGACCCCGACGCCCTGATGGCCTTCCGCATCCCCGAGCATTTCCGCTGGAACATGGACGCGAAGACCGACGAGATCCCCGACATCATCCATCCCAACGATGTAGAGGTTCTGCCCGCGGCCTGGGCCGATGCCTTCCCCCAGTTCGAGGCCGGTGATCTGATCATGTCACACCGCGCCATCGACCTTGTCGGCGTCGTCGATCGCCAGACCGGCAAGCTGAAATGGCACAAGGCCGGCCCGTGGGAGCATCAGCACGACGCGGATTTCCATCCCGATGGCACCATCACCGTCTATTCGAACAACACCCATCGCATGCGCTCGACCATTCTTGAGATGGACATGACCACAGGCGTTGTGCGCGA
Source organism: Fluviibacterium sp. S390 (assembly GCF_049800695.1). Taxonomy (NCBI): domain Bacteria; kingdom Pseudomonadati; phylum Pseudomonadota; class Alphaproteobacteria; order Rhodobacterales; family Paracoccaceae; genus Meridianimarinicoccus; species Fluviibacterium sp. S390. Next base: position 29,172 of record NZ_JBNAFN010000024.1, read on the forward strand.
CAAGTTCGCGGGCTCGGGCTTCGAATTCGACAGCTACATCATGGGCCAGCAGGAACGGCTGCCCAACGGCAACTGGCTGGTTTCGGCCCCGATGGAAGGCCGGGTGATCGAGCTGACCGCCGAGGGCGAACTGGTGCGCGAAATCTCGAACGTGCTGAGCGGGGATTACAACTCGATCATCACCACTGCCGTGCATGTGGGGCCGGATTTCTTCGACAGCCTGCCCAGTTGCACCAACTAGCACACGGGCTCAGTCCAGCGTGACAGGGCCTGCGGGGCATTCGATGTCGAAGGACAGGGCGCGCGGCCCGGCGTGCAACCGCACCAGCGGCAACAGGCCAAGCGCCTCCAGCGTCTGGCCGAATGCCTCGGGCGCGGGATGGCGCAGGTGGATGGCGGTCAGGTGCAACCCCTGATCCGGCAGGCGGCTTGCCGGGCCTTGCCCGCCGGGCCATTCGATGAAGGCCGGCAGAAGCCCCGCTTCGGGCAGATGGCCATCGCGCGGCACGGTCAACCGCCACGTCAGATCGCCACGCGCAAGGCTCAACACCTCGCCCAGATCGACCGGGCTGCGGGCCACCACGGCGTCCAGATCATCAACTGCCACAACCCAGCACAACGCGCGGGGACGCGCCGCCAACCGCGCCTGCGTGGCCGGATCATCCAGCGAGAACCAGCGCACACGGCCCGGATCGGGGGCGGCGGGATCGACCGCGATCAGTTCGAAATAGGCCTCGGACCCCAGCCGGGTCAGCCGGTTGTGGGTGCTCATCGCCGGATGCTGGCCCCCTTCGGGCAGAGTCACCCCCAGCCTGCCCTGCAGGGCGTCGGCGCCCTGATCCAGCCGGGCGCAGCCCAGCACGATGTGATCCAGTCGCGGGGTCATGGCGGTGTCAGTCCGGTTCAACCTTGCGCGACGCGGGAAACTCCACCGGTCCGCCGTGCTTTTCCCATGTTGAGAAGCCTTCGCGCAGGTGCGCCGCGTCAAATCCCATGTCCTGCAGGGTGGCCACCGTCAACGCCGACCGCCAGCCCGAGGCGCAGTGGAAGACAAAGGTCTTGTCCTGCTGGCCGAAGATTGTCTTGAAATACGGGCTGTCGGGATCGACCCAGAATTCGACCATGCCGCGCGGTGCGTGGTAACTTCCGGGAATATAGCCCGACCGCTGGCGTTCGCGCACATCGCGGATATCCACGACAATCAGGTTCGGATCGCCCAGACGCGCGATCAGATCCGGCGTCTCGATTTCGGTGATCCGGGCGCGTGCGGTGGCAACCATCTCGGCAACCGGGGTCTGAAGTCTCATGGTTCCGATCCTGTGCTGGCGACAAGAGGTTAACAACAGCGTGCCTTGCCGGGCAGAGTCGTGCAACAGGGCTTGGGCCTTTCCGGGGGTCGGTGAGGCGGATTCGCGCGGCTTGTTCGCGCTATGCGCGAGCCGTCGAGGGCGGCGGCGCGGTTTGGGTCGCTGGACCGCCGCGTCGGATTGCGGTTTCAATCCGCGAAGGCTTGGGTATCCTCGCCGCGAATCCGTGACATGCCCCCAGCACGGGTGCCCCCGCGCCCGCAGCATTGCCAGAAAGTGCGCCCGATGACCGACCTTGCCCCCGCAGGCCCCGCCGACCCCGACCTGTTCTGGATCGACACGCCCGAACATCGCCGCTGGCTGCGGGCGCAGGCCGATGCGATGTTCGACTTCTTCAAGGGGGTGCTGGGGCCGGAGCCGGGGTTCCGGTCGCTCGACTACGACGGCAACCCGCTGACCGACGCCATACAGCCGCTGCATTCGACCACGCGGCTGGTGCATTCCTTTGCCCTGGGCAAACTGCTGGGACGCGAGGATTGCGATGCGATCATCGACCGGGGGATGGATGCGCTGTGGAGCGGCCATCGCGACACCCGGCATGGCGGCTATGTCTGGGGCATCAAGGACCAGGCCATGGCCGACCCGCGCAAGCTTGCCTATGGCCATGTTTTCGTGCTTCTGGCCGGATCCAGCGCCCGGATGGTGGGGCACCCGGATGCCGACCGCCTGATCGCCGATGTGAGCGAGGTTCTGGACCGCCATTTCTGGGAAGAGACGCCGGGGCGGCTGTGCGATGAATACAACCGCGACTGGACACCGTTTTCAGACTATCGCGGCATGAATGCCAACATGCACGGGGCCGAGGGGCTGATGGCGGCCTATGAAGCCACCGGCCGCCAGATCTATCTGGATCGGGCCGGCCGCATTTTCGAGTTCTTCCTGTTCAACAGGGCGCCCGCGCATGGCTGGCGAATCCCCGAACACTATAAAAGCGACTGGTCCGTGGATCTGGAATTTACCGGCGATGCCATGTTCCGCCCGGCGGGCACCACACCGGGGCATTCCTTTGAAATGGGACGACTGCTGCTGCAATACTGGGATCTGACCGGACGGCAGGACGACCGCGTCCCGCAGACCGCGCGCAAACTGATCGATACGGCCTTCCAAGATGCCTGGGATGCCGAAAAGGGCGGACTCTACTATACCCTGAACCATGACGGCAGCCCGCGGATCACCGATCGCTACTGGTGGCCGGTGACCGAGGCCATCGGCGCCTATGCCGCGCTGCTGAAGCTGGAGCGCAACCCGCAAGACGAAGCCCGCTACCGCCAGCTTTGGCAGTTTGCCGCGTCACATTTCATCGATGCAGCGCGGGGCGGCTGGTATCCAGAGGTGGATGCACAAGGCAAGCCCGACGCGACCCAGTTCAAGGGCAAGCCCGACATCTATCACGCGCTTCAGGCCTGCCTGTTTCCGCTCAGCCCGGAACTGTCGCACATCGCGCCCAGCCTGCAGGATCTGCCCCCGGCCTGACCGGGGCGCCGGTCAGGCGGCCGGAACGCGGTCGCCGAACAGGGCAGAGCCGACGCGCACATGGGTGGCGCCAAGGGCGATGGCCTGTTCGAAATCGGCACTCATGCCCATCGAAAGGCCGCTCAGCCCGTTGCGTTCGGCCATCTTGCGCAGCAACGCGAAATGCAGGGCGGGTTCCTCGTCCACCGGCGGGATGCACATCAACCCGTCCAGCGTCAGATCCATGGCGCGGCAGGCCCCGATGAAGGCGTCCAGCGCCTCGGGCAGAACCCCGGCCTTTTGCGGCTCGGCCCCGGTGTTGACCTGCACGAACAGCTTCGGGCACTGCCCGCGTTCCTGCGCCAGATCGGCCAGTTTGCGCGCCAGTTTCTCGCGGTCCAGCGAATGGATGGTACCGAACAGTTCAACCGCCGGGCGCAGCTTGTTTGATTGCAGCGGCCCGACCAGGTGCAGATCCAGCCCGTCGTACTGGTCCAGAAGCGGGGTCCAGCGTCCGGTGGCTTCCTGCACGCGGTTTTCGCCGAAGACGCGATGGCCTTCGCCCAGCACCGCGGTCACCCGGTCCAGCGGCTGAACCTTGGAAATGGCAATCAGCGTGGTGCTGCCTTGCGGCCGGCCGGCAGCGGCTTCGGCCTTGTGGATGCGGTCGGTAATCTCGGCAAGAGGCATGGGCGTCTCATGGCTTCCTGAACATTTCGGGGATGTTCAAACATGCAGGCGCACAAAAGGAAAGAGCGGACCCGAAGGCCCGCTCTCCCAAAACAAGTTCGGTGTTCAGATTAGAACGCGAACTTCAGACCGAAGTCACCGGTGGTGTCGCCGCCGAAGACGCTGGCGATACCGCCAACCAGCGATGCGCCGCCGCCCAGGTCGTAAGCAGCACCGATGCCGTAGTTTTCCAGCTTGTCTTTCTGGATGGTGCCGCCGCCAACAATTTGTGCACCCTTCAGACCTTCAAGGACGCGGTAGTAGGCTGCGACCGAGAACTGACCGAAGTCGCCGATGGCCGACACACCATACTGGTCTGCGTTCTGGCTGCCCTGCTTGATCTCGCCGTAGGCACCTTTCAGCGTGATGTTCGCGAAGGTCACGTAGGCCTGACCGATCAGCTGCTCGGTGTCTTCGTTCACGCCGCGGAAGATGGTGATGTCCTGATCGTCGATGCTGATCTGAACGTTGCCGCCTTCAGGCAGGTATTCGTAGCCGAGGCCAACGCCCCACATGCCACCGTCCCAGCCGGCGCCCAGTGCGTATTCCTGGTCGTCCGACAGCGACAGACCCAGGGTCAGGCCTTCCCATGCGTAGGTGTACAGAGCCGACGGATCGTTGGCGCCGAACAGGTACAGCATTTCGTTCTGGTCAAACAGACCCTGCAGCGAGATCATGTCCAGGTCGCCAACAACGGTCTCGGCTGCGCCGTCCACGTCACCCATTGCCAGGGTGCCGAAGGTGTCGGACGAGATGAAGACTTCGCCTTCGGTGCCGTTTTTGCCACCGATGGAGTTGTCTGCACGGATCGAGCCGCCAAAGGTCATGCCGCCGTCGGTTTCACCCGAAGCTGCGAACTTGATGCGGATCCGGCTGTTGAACTGCCAGTTCTGCTCTTCGCCGTAGTTGTCGACACGTGCGAATGCGTCATCGTAGTAGACAACACCCATACGGCCGTCGCCCGAAACTTTGACATCTGCGGCTGCGATACCCGCGGTTACGACCAGTGCGGTCGAGGCAAGAAGAATCTTTTTCATCGGTTCCCTCGTAGATAAAGGTGGTCCTCAAATCGGGAGCACCCGTTTGAGCTGGACCCTATCTCTCGCTTTCCGCCGCCCAAAACAAGAAGCACCGAAAGCAACCGCAAATCATGATCCTGAATTGGTGCAGCTTTGCCACAGTGAAGCCGGGGCCGCGGCGTCTCTGCAGGCGGATGCAGCGGCCTTTGGCTTGTCCGCGGCAAGGGGGTCGGCTAGGGATTGCAGGACATCAGGATCAGGAACGACGCGCATGACCTTTAAAACCAGTCGCCCCTTTCTGTGCACGGTATTGATCTGTGCCGGGCTGGCGTCCTGTGGCCCGACCGGGCAGCAGGTGACCGAGGTGCCGCTGGCCGGGGATGATCCGGTGCCCGAATCGACCCTGTGGGACCTGTTCCAGAATGTTGACGATCCCAATGTCACGCTGGAAGTGAACCGGTACCTGTGGACCGCCGCGCTGGAGGTGCTGGACTTCATGCCGGTCGAAGCCTCCGATCCGTTTTCCGGTGTCATCGTGATGGGCTATGGCACGCCGCCCGGCGGCAGCCGCGCCTATCGCGCCACCGTCTATGTGCAGGATCCCGCACTGGATGCCCGGTCGCTGAACCTGGCGCTGTCGACCCGGTCGGGCCCCGCATCGCCGGAAACCGTGCGCGCGGTGGAAGATGCGATTCTGACTCACGCCCGCATGCTGCGCATCCGCGACCAGAACCTGTAACGCCGATTCGGGGGCCGCAGTGTCCGGCCGGTGTGCTCAAGACCAAGATTCAGAAAGAACCGCCATGTCGCGATACGACGCCGCCACCATCGAAGCAAAATGGCAGCAGGCCTGGGACGAGGCCGAGGTGTTCCGGGCCCGGCCCGACCCGGACCGTCCCAAGTATTACGTGCTTGAGATGTTCCCCTATCCGTCCGGCAACCTGCACATGGGCCATGTGCGCAACTACGCCATGGGCGACGTGGTGGCGCGCTACAAGGCGGCGCAGGGATTCTCGGTCATGCATCCGATGGGCTGGGACGCCTTCGGCCTGCCGGCGGAAAACGCCGCGATCGAGCGCAATATCCATCCCGGCGAATGGACCTATGCCAATATCGCCAACATGAAGCAGCAGTTCGCCAGTCTCGGGCTGTCGCTGGACTGGTCCCGCGAATTCGCCACCTGCGACCCGGACTATTACGGCCAGCAACAGGCACTGTTCATCGACTTTCTCGACAAGGGTCTGGTCTATCGCAAGAACGCGGTGGTGAACTGGGATCCGGTGGACATGACCGTTCTGGCCAACGAGCAGGTCGAGAACGGGCGCGGCTGGCGCTCGGGCGCGCTGGTCGAACGCAAGGAACTGACCCAGTGGTTCTTCCGCATTTCCGAGCATTCCGAAGAGCTGCTGACCGCCCTGGACGGGCTGACCGACTGGCCCGAGAAGGTGCGCTCCATGCAGGCCAACTGGATCGGCAAGAGCCAGGGCCTGCGCTTTGCCTTCGACCTAACCGCCCCGGCGGGCGGCCAGGAGAAGATCGAGGTCTACACCACCCGGCCCGACACGCTGATGGGTGCCAGCTTTGTCGGCATCTCGCCGGACCACCCGCTGGCCCGTGCGCTGGAAGCCGAAAACCCCGAGATCGCCGAATTCTGCGCCGAATGCCGTCGCATGGGCACCTCGGAGGCGGATCTGGAAACCGCCGAGAAGAAGGGATTCGACACCGGGCTGAAAGCGCGCCACCCCCTTGATCCGTCGTGGGAATTGCCGGTCTGGATCGCCAATTTCATCCTGATGGACTATGGCACCGGCGCGATCTTCGCCTGTCCGGCCCACGACCAGCGCGATTTCGAGTTCTCGCGCAAATACGGCCTGCCGATCAAATCGGTCTTCGTGCCTGCCGACGCGCCTGCGGAAGCCGGGCCTGAGTATTTGGACCAAGAAGAAGAGGCCTTCGTGCCCGCGAAAACCGACGCGGTGCGCTATGTCATGGGGTTCGCCGGCACGCCCACCACCGGTGAAGAGGGCGTCGCGGCGGCCATCGCGGCGGCGGAATCCGCCGGTTGGGGCGCGGGCGTGACCCAGTTCAGGCTGCGCGACTGGGGGTTGTCGCGTCAGCGTTACTGGGGCTGTCCGATCCCCGTTGTGCATTGCGAGGCCTGCGGCGTGGTGCCCGAGAAGAAGGAAAACCTGCCCGTCCGCCTGCCCGAGGACGTGGAGTTCGACCGCCCCGGCAACCCGCTGGACCGGCATCCGACCTGGCGCGATGTGCCCTGCCCCGCGTGCGGGGCTGCCGCCAAGCGCGAAACCGACACGATGGACACCTTCGTCGACAGCTCGTGGTACTACGCACGGTTCACCTCGCCGGGGGCGGCGACGCCCACCGACCGGGCCGAGGCGGACTACTGGATGAACGTCGACCAGTATATCGGCGGCATCGAGCACGCGATTCTGCATCTGCTCTACTCGCGGTTCTTTGCCCGCGCCATGGTGATCTGTGGCTACCTGCCCGAAAGCGCGAAGGAACCGTTCAACGCGCTGTTCACGCAAGGCATGGTCACCCATGAGATCTATCAGACCCGCGACGACCGGGGCCGCCCGGTGTATCACCTGCCGTCCGAGGTGACCGATGGCAAGCTGGAAAACGGCACCGAGGTGGAGGTGATTCCCTCGGCCAAGATGTCGAAATCCAAGAAGAATGTCGTCGATCCGGTGGCCATCGTCACGCGCTTCGGCGCCGATACCGCGCGCTGGTTCATGCTGTCGGACAGCCCGCCAGAGCGCGACGTGGAATGGACCGCGGCCGGGGCTGAAAGCGCCTTCAAGCATCTGTCGCGGGTCTGGCGCATGACCAGCGAGCTGGCCGCCCATGCCGAGGCCGGCGGAGAGATCGGCGACGACGATCTGGCCCGCGCCACCGCCCGCGCCATCCGCGACGTGACCGAGGGGATCGAGGGCTTTGCCTTCAACACCTCGGTGGCCAAGCTTTATGGGTTCACCAACACGCTGCACAAATCGAAGGCGCCCAATGCCGACCGGGTCCGCGCCCTGCGGGTGATGGCGCAACTGATGTCGCCGATGACCCCGCATTTGGCCGAGGAAATCTGGTCGCTGCTGCAGGGCGAAGGACTGGTCGCGCAGGCCACCTGGCCCAAGGCCGATCCGGCGCTGCTGGTCGAAGCCAATGTCACTCTGCCGATCCAGATCAACGGCAAGCGCAAGGCCGAAATCTCGGTCGCCAAGGACATGCCCAAGGCCGAGATCGAGGCCCTGGTTCTGGCCCATGAGGCGGTGCAGAAGGCCTTGGCCGGCAGCGCGCCGAAAAAGCTGATCGTGGTGCCGGGGCGCATCGTCAATGTGGTGGTCTGAGACCAGCCCCGGCCCGACAAGGCGCGGCGCGCTGGCCGCGCTGGCAGCGGTTCTGGTGACCTCGGCCTGTGAACTCACGCCGGTATACGCGCCCGGCGGACAGGGCGCGGCCCTGTCGGGCAACGTCGATGTAGCTTTCCAGAACGGCAATGTGGAGTTTTCTCTGGGGCAGGCGTTGCAGGATCGGCTGGGGCCGCCGCAATCGCCGCGCTACCGGCTGAGCTATACCCTGCGCACGCGCTCCGAACGGGTGGCGATCACCACCGCGCAAAGCACCAACCAGTTCAACCTGATCGGCGTTGCGACCTATCAGCTGGTCGACACTTCGACCGGCGGCGTTGCGATGTCGGGACGGGTGGACGGGTTTTCCAGCTACAACTCGTCGGGCATCTCGGTCTCGACACAGGCGGCCGAGCGCGATGGCTATGACCGCCTGACGGTGATTCTGGCCGACAAGATCATGTCACGCCTGATTTCCGGGCCGGAGTTGTCGCGGTGAAGCTATCGGCGCGGGATGCGACCGGGTATTTCGCCCGACCGGACCCGAAGAAGGCGGGGCTGCTGATCTATGGTCCCGACGCCATGCGCGTGGCGCTGAAACGCCAGCAGGTCATCGCCGCGCTTGTAGGGCCGGAAGGCGAGGCCGAAATGCGGCTGACGCGGCTGGCCCCCGGCGATCTGCGTGGCGATCCGGCGGCGCTGGGGGATGCGACCCGTGCGGCGGGGTTCTTTCCTGGCCCGCGCGTGGTCTTCGTGGACATGGCCCCTGAAAGCCTGGCCGGGGCCGTGAAATCCGCGCTGGAGGCCTGGCAGCCCGGCGATGCGCAGATCATCCTGACCGCCGGCAATCTGAAAAAGTCCTCGGCCCTGCGCAAGCTGTTCGAGACGCACAAAGCGGTCTATGCGGCGGCGGTCTATGCCGATCCGCCCAGCCGTGCCGAGATCGAGGCCGCGCTGGCGCAGGCCGGACTGCGGGATCTGCCGCGCGCGGCGATGGACGATCTGGTGGCGCTGGCCGAAACCCTCGACCCCGGCGATTTCGCACAGAACGTGGAAAAGCTGGCGCTGTACAAGCTGAACGATCCCGCGCCGGTCAGCGGCGAGGACATTGCCGCCATCGCCCCCCTGTCCACCGAGGCCGAGGTCGATCAGCTTCTGGCGGTGGTGGCGGGCGGACGCGCCGATGCGCTGGCCAGCACCCTGCGGCGGCTGAAGGATCAGGGCGTCGCGCCGGTAACCCTGTGCATCGGCGCGCTGATGCATTTCCGCACCCTGCACATGATCGCCGCCCATCCCGGTGGCGTGTCCGAAGGCGTCGCCCGGTTGCGCCCGCCGCTGTTCGGCCCGCGCCGCAACGCCATGCAACGGCAGGCCCAGCACTGGGGGGCCGCGCGGCTGGAAGAGGCGCTGGCGGTGCTGGTCGAGACCGATCTGGCGCTGCGCGCGGCCGGGGCCACCGCGCCGCAGGCCGCATTGATGGAACGCGCCCTGTTCCGCCTGACATATCTGGGGAGACGTTGAACCATGTACACCGTGATCGGACTGCCGCGCACCCGCACCTTCCGCGTGATCTGGATGCTGGAGGAAGCCGGGCTGGACTATGACCTGATCCCGGCACCGCCGCAATCGGACCGGGTGGTTGCCCACAACGATCTGGGCAAGGTGCCGATCCTGCTGGTCGAGGGCGAGGCGCTGACCGACAGCACCGCGATCCTGAACTTTCTGGCCGACCGGCACGAGGTGTTGACCTATCCCGCAGGCTCGATGGAGCGCGCGCGCCAGGATGGGCTGATGCATTTCCTGCTGGATCAGTTCGATGCGGCCCTGTGGACCGCCGCGCGGCACAGTTTCATCCTGCCCGAGGAACACCGGATGCCCGCCATCAAGGACAGCCTGCGGTGGGAGATGCGAAGCTCGGCCAAGGCGCTGGCCCGGCGCATCGGCGACGGCCCCTACCTGATGGGCGAAGTTCTGACCGTCCCCGACATCCTTGCAGCCCACTGCATGAGCTGGGCCAATGTGGCGAAATTTGACCTGAACCTGCCGGAATTGAACGACTATCTGGCCCGGATGCAGGCCCGACCGGCCTATAGGGCGGCGGTGGCGCGCGGGCAGGCGGCGCTCAACTCAGACGCGGGCTGATCTCGACGCCTGCGTCCAGCGTCCCGCCTGACAGCCACGCCCCGGCAGCGCGCCCTGCGTGACGCCCCGTGGCCAGACAACCGGTCAGCAAATAGCCCCCCGTGGGCGCTTCCCAATCCAGCATTTCCCCGGCACAGAAGGTGCCGGGCCGGGCCGTCAGCATCAGCCCGTCATCCAGCGCCGCACGCGGCACCCCCCCGGCGGTGGAAATCGCCTCGTCCAGCGGGCGCAGTCCGGCGTGGGCGATGGGCAAGGCCTTGATGCAGTGAGCCAACCCCTCGGGTGTGTCGGGCAGCGGGCGGCCGAACTCCTGCAACAGGGCCAGCCGTGCCGGGTCCAGCTTCAGGCTCTTGCGCAGATGGGCGGCCACCGTGGCCTTGCCGCGCGGGCGGGCCAGCCGTGCGGTGATCCATGCGGCTTCGCGATCGGGCAGAAGATCAGCGTGCAGCGCGGCCCCTGCCCGGATCTGCTGGCTGAGCGGATAGACCCCGCCGCCTTCCAGCCCGCGTGCCGAGATCACGAATTCGCCGCGCGACAGCACCGTCCCGGCGCGCAGGGCCGCACCCTTTACCGGGGCGCCGAAGTGGCGGGCCATGTGCGGCGACCAATCGATGCGGATCCCGGCATTGGCCGGGGCAAACGGGGTCAGCGCGATGCCCGCGCCTTCAAGGATCGCGGCCCAGGCCCCGTCCGAGCCCAGCCGCGCCCAGCTTGCCCCGCCCAGCGCCAGAACCGTGGCATCGGCCAGTACCCGGCGCGGCCCTTCGGGCGTGTCGAACAACACCGCCGCACCATCCCAGCCAGTCCAGCGCCAGCGCGTGCGCCTCTCGACCCCCAGCGCGCCCAGCCTTGCGGCCCAGGCCCGCACCAATGGCGAGGCTTTCATTGCCTTGGGAAACACCCGGCCGGTGGAACCGGTGAACACCGGCTGACCCAGCCCGCGTGCCCAGTCCTGCACCGCGTCGGGACCGAAGCCCTCCAGCATCGGCGCCAACCAGTCGGCCGCTGTGCCATAGGCCACCCGGAACTGCGCCGGATCCTCGGCCTTGGTCAGGTTCAGCCCGGACTTGCCCGCCATCAGCAGCTTGCGCGCGATCGACGGCTTGGCCTCGACCAGCACCACGCGGTGACCCGCCTGCGCCAGCATCTCGGCGGCCATCAGCCCGGCCGGACCGGCGCCGATGATCAATGCCTCAACCTGCTCTTGTCCTGCGGCCATGATGCGCCATCCTTGCCCCATGACCGATCCGACCGATCCGCTGTGCCCGCTGTGCGGCCGCCCGATCCCGAAAGGGGTGCTGCAAAGCCGTCACCACCTGATCCCGAAGCTGAAAGGCGGCAAGGGCGGGCCGACGGTTCTGTTGCACCAGATCTGTCATTCTGAAATTCACGCGACCCTGACAGAGGCCGAACTGGCGCGCAACTACAACACCATCGAGGCCCTGCGCAGCCATCCCCGGCTTGCGAAGTTCATCGGCTGGGTGGTCCGGCGGCCGCCTGATTTCAGGTCACGAACGCCGGGGCGGCGGCGGCGCCCGTGACCGGAATCAGGGCCGCCGCCGGGAATGCTCCCGCCCCCTTTCGACCTGGCGGCCGCAAGGCGTTCGGCCGGGCGCCGCTGCGCGGCGCCGTTTGAGTATTTCCGCCAAGAAGAAGGGGATTGGCGCGCGCCAGGTCAGTCCGACAGGCTGGACAGATAGGCGAAAAGGTCGGCGGCTTCCTGTTCCTTGCGCACCTTGAGGGTCATCTTCGACCGTACCGACCCATCGTCCAGCGTAGCACGCAGATAGGCGGTGGGATCCTGCACGAAGGCGGTGAAGCTGGCCTCATCCCAGATCACCCCGGCTTCGCCCAGTTGCAGGGCCGGTCCTGAATACTTGAAGCCCTCGACCGTGCTGGCCGCGCGTCCGGTCACACCATACAGGTTCGGGCCGGTGCTGGCCCTTTTGCCCGCAAGAGTCTCGCCCGCGTCGTTCACCACCACGTGGCAGGCGACACATTTACGGAATGCCTTTTCGCCCGCGGCGACGTCGCCCTGGGCCAGCAGGGGCGTGACGCACAGGGTCGCAAGGGCGGCAGCGAGAAGGGGGGTCTTCATGGGGCGGTCTCCTTTCAATGGCGTCAGCACCGGCGTCCGGTGATCTCACCGTTGAAATTGCGCGGATCGCGCCAGCTTTCAACACGACCTTGGCACCATGCCCCGCGTCGTGCCGCCCCTGTGTCATGATGCCTTCGTGCATGATGCGCGACAACGCGCTTACATCTGGGCAACAGCCCTCGCCAGACCTTTCAGCCCGATCGCATCTGACCCAGACCGATGACAGACATGATTCCCGCCTGGGTAGACGGCACCCTGACGCCGGTCGAGAAGCTGGAGGTGCACAAGCGCGGACTCCGGCACAAGGCCGTGTCGGTGTTCATCGTCGATGGGCAAAATATCCTGATCCAGCGCCGGGCAATGTCAAAATATCACACACCGGGACTGTGGGCGAACACCTGCTGCACCCATCCCGACTGGGGCGAAAGCCCGGCCGATTGCGCTGTGCGCCGCCTGAAGGAAGAGCTGGGCATCACCGGCATCTATCCGGCCAAGCGCGACCGCGTGGAATATCGCGCGCAGGTGGGCAACGGCATGATCGAACACGAGGTGGTCGACATCTTCATGGCCACCGCCTCGAAAAGCCTGAAGGTCACGCCCAATCCGCACGAGGTGATGCAGGTGGAATGGATCGGCCTTTACGACCTGATGGCCGAGGTCGCCCGGCGCCCGGCGCGTTTCACGCCGTGGTTGCGGATCTACCTGGAAGAGCATTCCGACACGATCTTCGGATCGATGCTGCGGGTCTGAGGCACCAGCGCCGGACCCACATGTGGTGAGTCCGGCAAGGGTCTGGATCCGGCCCGAAGGGCCGTGATCACCGGAACCGCAGGTTGTCGCGACTCAACTCCGAGACCGAGGTGCAGCCCATCAGCCGCATCCCCCGCTCCAGTTCCGCCTTCATCAGACCCAGGGCACGTTCGACCCCCGGCTGCCCTGCGGCGGCCAGTGGATACAGGTAGAACCGGCCGCCGCCGACGGCCTTTGCCCCCAGTGACAGCGCCTTCAGCACATGGGTGCCGCGCTGGATGCCACTGTCCATGATCACGTCGATCTCGTCGCCCACCGCATCCACGATTTCCGAAAGCTGGTCGAACGGCGTGCGCGAGCCGTCCAGCTGCCGCCCGCCGTGGTTCGACAGGATGATGCCGGTGCAGCCGATCTCGACCGCGCGGCGGGCATCGGCGACCGACATGATGCCCTTCAGGCAGAACTGCCCGTCCCAGTCGCGCACCATTTCGGCCACGTCATCCCAGGTCATCGACGGGTCCAGCATGTCGGTGAAGTAGCTGCCGATCGACTTGGCGCCGCCGCTCATGTCCACATGGTCGTCCAGTTGCGGCAGCTTGAAGCTTTCGTGGGTGACATAGTTGATGCCCCACATGGGCTTGCGCGCGAATTCATACATGCCGTTCAGGGTCAGCTTGAACGGAATCGAGAACCCGGTGCGCAGGTCCCGCTCGCGGTTGCCGCCGGTGATGCTGTCCACGGTCAGCATCATCACCTCGACCCCGGCCGCCTTGGCGCGATCCATCATCACCTTGTTCAGCCCGCGATCCTTGTGGAAATAGAACTGATAGACCTGCGGGGTGTCGTGCTTCTTGCGCAGCTCTTCAAGACTGACCGTGCCCAGCGACGAGACCCCGAACATGGTGCCGTACTTCGCCGCTGCCGCCGCCACGGCGCGCTCGCCCTCGTGGTGAAACAGGCGTTGCAGCGCGGTGGGCGAGCAATAGAAGGGCATCGCCAGCTTCTGCCCCATCACCGTCACCGACAGATCCACATCGCCGACCCCGCGCAGCACGTTGGGCACCAGATCGCAGGTTTCGATGCTGCTGGTGTTCTGGCGCAGCGTCACCTCGTCGTCGGCCCCGCCGTCGATGTAGTTGAAGATCGGCCCCGGCAGCCGGCGCTTGGCCAGCTTTCGGAAGTCATGAAAATTATGGCATTGGTTCAGACCCATTCGGCGCTCCTCTTCCGGTGCCGGATCCACCGCCCCTGCGGGGATTCCGTGACTCCGTCGTACTGGTAATATTAGTTTACCAATTTTGCCGAAAAAGCCAGCGCCAAACCTGCCACTGGGTCAGTTTGCCCGAATCTGCCCCCCAAAACGCACACCGGCGCCAGCGCGAAGGTCGCGCGGCGCCGGTCAGGCAGCAGGTCAGGGGCGTGCCGCGCGCTATTCGGCGGCAGGCTTTTCGGCGCGGCGGGCGTTGCGGGCACGTTCCGAGGCGGATTTGAGTTGCCCGCAGGCGGCCATGATATCCTCGCCGCGCGGGGTGCGGATCGGGCTGGCGTACCCGGCCTTGTAGATGATGTCGGCAAAGGCCCGGATGCGGTTGTTCGACGACCGCTTGTAGGGCGCACCGGGCCATTCGTTGAACGGGATCAGGTTGATCTTGGCCGGGATGCCCTCGATCAGCTTGATCAGACGGCGGGCATCCTCGTCGCTGTCGTTCACCCCTTGCAGCATCACGTATTCAAAGGTGATCCGCTCGGAATTGCTGAGCTTGGGATAGGCGCGCAGGCTGTCCAGAAGCTCGGCGATGTTCCACTTCTTGTTGATCGGCACCAGCCGGTCGCGCACCTCGTCGGTGGTGGCATGGAAGCTGATCGCCAGCATGCAGCCGATTTCCTCGGCGGTGCGGGCGATCTCGGGCACCACGCCGCTGGTGGACAGGGTGATGCGGCGGCGGCTCAGGCTGATGCCTTCGGGATCCATGGCGATCTTCATCGCGTCGCGCACGGCTTCGAAGTTGTACAGCGGCTCACCCATGCCCATCAGCACGATGTTCGACAGCAGCCGGGTTTCATCCTTGGGATTGCGTCCCGGTTCCGGCCATTCGCCCAGATCGTCGCGGGCCAGCAGGATCTGGCCGACGATTTCGCCGGGTGTCAGGTTGCGCACCAGCTTTTGCGTGCCGGTGTGGCAGAACGAACAGCTCAGGGTGCAGCCGACCTGGCTGGAGACGCACAGGGTGCCGCGATCTTCCTCGGGGATATAGACGGTCTCGACCTCATGGCCCCCGGCGATGCGGACAAGATATTTCCGGGTGCCGTCGTCCGACACCTGCTTGCTGACGATCTCGGGCACCTCGACCACGAAGTTCTCGGCTAGCAGCGTACGATAGGGTTTCGCCAGATTGGTCATCAGGTCGAAGTCGCGCACACCCTTCTGATAGATCCATTGCCAGACCTGGTTCATCCGCATCTTGCCCTGACGCTCGGGCGTGCCGGCGGCAACCAGCGCCTCTTGCAGGGCCGGGCGGGTCAGGCCGACAAGGTTCATCTTGCCGTCCTGCGGCGGCTTGCGCGGCAGGGTCAGAACGTCTTGCGTGATGGGCGCGGTGGCGGTCATGGCGGATCTTTCGGACAGGGCAGACCGCTACATAGCGCCTCACAGCAGTTTTGAAAAGTATCCACAGGCCAAAGCCCCCGAACCTGTGTGCGGGGGCGACAGTGTCAACGGCCGAGATACGGGATCAGCCGCCGCAGCGGGTCATCGCGTCGTCGTAGGCGGCGGTAAAGCCGATCAACGAGAAGGTGTCCTTGGTGGTGGTGCCGCGCGACGACCGTCCGGTAATCACCGCTTCCACGCCGCGCTTCAAGGCGGTGGCGATGCGGCGATCATCCTCGGGCGTCGCCGCCCAGGCCATTTCGCCATCTGTGAACAGTTCGAATTTCGAATCACCTACCTGCATGGCCACGGTTGACCCCGGCGCGAAAGGATAGCCGCCCTGGAAGGACACCTCGCCCAGCTTCTCGCTGCCCGGCCAGAACGACACGAACATGTAGATGTCGCCGCGGCGCACCGCCACGACACGCCCGTCACGCGTGTTCACCGTTTCCTTGGGGGCCGAGACAACCCAGCACTGCTTGGGATCTTCCTCGGCAAAAATGCTCCAGTCCGACTTCGCCGCCACGCGCGTGGCTTCGTTCTGCGCCATGGCCATGCTCGCGGCCATACACAGGACCGCCGCCAGACCTGACCGGATCGCTGCGTTCATCACCCTTCGCCTCCAGCACTCTGCTTCGCACGGCACCCTCCTCGCCAGTTTTCCCGGCCTCAGGGCTCCGTATCCTCGGTCGCCAGCTTATCGAAAAGCCCACGGACCCGAAAGGGCAATCGCGGGGATGTGAGCCAGTCTCAGCCGACAAATTCCGACCGGGCCACGCCCTGCATATAGAGCAGCGCCGTCAGATCGCCATGGTTGACCCGCAGGTCGCATTGCGCGGCGACCGAGGGCTTCGCATGCAGCGCCACCCCGGCACCGGCACGGCCCAGCATTCCCAGGTCGTTTGCCCCGTCGCCCACGGCCAAAACCTGCGCTTCCGACAGGCCCAGACGGGCGGTGATTTCCTCCAGCGCGGCGATCTTGGCCTCGCGCCCCAGGATCGGCTGCACCGGCACGCCAGTCAGCTTGCCCCCGGCCATGCCCAGTACATTGGCGCGATGCTCGTCAAAACCCAGATCGGCGGCGACCTTTTCCGTAAACGCCGTAAACCCGCCCGACACCAGCGCCGCATAAGCCCCGCGCGCCTTCATCGTCGCCACCAGTGCCTTGCCGCCCGCGGCCAGAGTGATGCGATCCGCATAGACCCGGTCGACAATGGCCGCGTCCAGCCCGGTCAGCAGTCCCAGCCGCTCGGTCAGCGCGCCGTCGAAATTCAGCTCGCCATTCATCGCCCGCGCGGTGATCTCGCTGACCCGGTCGCCGACCCCGGCCAGATCGGCCAGTTCGTCGATGCATTCCTGATCGATCATGGTGCTGTCCATATCCGCCAGCAGCATCTTCTTTTCGCGCCCCGCCAGGGGCTGGCCCAGCATGTCGATGCCGCGTGTCTGAAGATCTTCCCAGACCTGCCAGAAATTCTCGGGCAAGACCGATACCGTGAACTCCGCCGCCTCGCCTTCCGCCAGCCAGCGCGCCTCGCCGCCGCCCCAGGCATCGCGCAGCGCCTCGACCGTGGCGCGATCCAGCGCCGGTGCAGCGGGAGAGGTCAGAAGGGTGACAACTTGCATCGAAACGGCTCCATCCTTGGCTTGCCGCGCCATAGATCACGCGCGGCCGCAGCAGGCCAGAGGCCGGGCGGCCCAATTCGCAGAACTGTGGTGAATTGACGGCCTTTGCCCCGCCCCTGCCGGCACCAGTGCACGGCCGACACATCCGCGAGAAAATTGAGCATGAAACTTTAGTACTATTGCGTGCGCAAACATTTTAATTTAATTATCTAACATATCAGTCGCAAACTGGAGGTCTCCATGCCGATCCCGCGCATCACCTACGAAGCTCTGGTCAAGATCTGGGGCGAACGCCTCACCAGCACCTTCTACTCGCCCGTCAGCATCGTTCGTCGCTGAACCGCGCGGGCCGCGCGTCGGCCCGTGACCTTGCGCCGCCTGACACAGCGCCTGCGGCTGTCGTACCCCTGTCTTGATTGCGCTAACGGCGCCGGAACAGGGGACCTGCCATGAAATTGGGAATTGTCGGCGCGGGAATGGTGGGATCCACCACCGCCTATGCCGTGGCCCTGATGGGCCATGTGTCCGAAATTGTCCTGGTCGATCGGAACGCAGGCCTTGCGCGTGCGCAGGCCGACGACATCGCCCACGCCATGCCCTTTGCCGCAGCCACGCAGGTGCGGTCCGGGACCTACGCCGATCTGGCCGGCGCCTCTGTCATCATCATCGCCGCCGGCGTGTCGCAGAAACCCGGCGAAACACGTCTGGATCTGCTCGGCCGCAATGCCGCCGTGTTTCGCGCCGTTCTGTCCGAAACCATGACCGTCGCACCGCAGGCGATCCTGCTGGTGGCCACCAACCCGGTGGACGTGATGACCGGCATCACCGCGCGCCTGACCGGCCTGCCGCCCGCCCGCGTCATCGGCTCCGGCACCACGCTCGACAGCGCCCGCTTCCGCGATCTTCTGGCCCGCGCCCTGAATGTGGCGCCGCGCTCGGTCCATGCCTATGTGCTGGGCGAACATGGCGACAGCGAGGTTCTGGCCTGGTCCTCGGCCCGCGTCGGCGCCCTGACGCTGGATGCTGCCGCCACCCAGACCGGCCGCCCTCTGACCGAGAACATCCGCACCGAGATTGACACCGGCGTCCGTCGCGCCGCCTATGCCATCATCGAAGGCAAGGGCGCGACCTATCACGGCATCGGCGCGGCACTGGCCCGGCTGGTGGCCGCGATCAACGGCAACGAACGCTCGGTGCATTCCGTGTCCACCATGACCGCGCAGATCGTCGGCGTCCGCGATGTGCCCCTGTCCCTGCCCCGCGTTCTGGGCCGTGACGGGGTCGAGGCCGAACTGGTGCCCGACCTGAACGCAAGCGAACAGTCCGCCCTGGCCAACAGCGCCCGCCTGCTGAAACAGACGCTGGAGGCCGTGCCGCTGCAACCGCTGTAAGGCGCTACTGCGCGTCAGGCAGCGGCGGCAGGGTCCGAAGGTACATCACGATGGCATCCAGATCGGCTTCGCTCATCCGCGCGTAAAAGGGATAGCCCATGGGCGGCTTCATCGGCGTCCCGTCGGGCTTCACCCCCTGCGCGATCATCGCCTTGATCTCGGCATCGCTGTAATTGGCCAGGCCATCCGCATGGCTGGTCAGATTGGCCGCCACCGCGCGCCCCCAGGGCCCTTCCCAGGCATGGCCACCGCCGCCAAGGTTGCCCGCGATATCCGGACGGCCGTCCTTCAACGAATGGCATTCGATACAATGGGCCACCGGCCCCGCCAGATAGGCACCGTACTCCACCGACACCCCCGGTACCCTGTCCGCGACGCTGTCGATCGGCGGCCCATAGGCGGGCGGCAAATCGAAAGGGTATTCAGTGGCAACGAACGGTGTTTCGACCGGCGCCAGCGTGCGGACATAGGCCACGATGGCGGCCAGATCCGAATCGCCAATGCCTCGGTAGAGGCCGATGGGCATCGGCGGCCCGATCACCGATCCGTCGGGCCGGATGCCCTCGCGGATCGCGCGGCCCAGTTCCGCATCGCTCCAATTCGCGATCCGGCCGGCCGGGGTGATGTTCGGTGCCTGCGCCACGAACCCATGCTCGGGAATCGCCGCGCCTCCATAGGCCGGTGCCCCCGGCATCGGCGCGGTGTGACAGTTGCCGCAGGCCGCCGGCCCCTCGACAAGATAGGCGCCGCGCTCCACCGCCGTCTCTGCCATCACCCCCGACACCGGCAAAATCACCCCCAGAACTCCTAAAAATTGCTTCAACATCTCCTGTTTTCCCCCGTTTGACAGGGGTCTACCCTATCACGGAACCGCCACCTTACCTAAGGGCAGGGAACCCGTCCCGCACGGCCAAGGCGTTGAAACCGCCGCAGGACCTAAATCGCGCTTGCAAGACCGATCCCGCCTCTTCTATACGCGGCGGTGGGACACCCCTCCCCAACGAGGGGCAGATATCTGCAAGGATACCAGCAATGGTCAAACCGACTCCGGCAACGCGCCCGGCCAATCCGCGTTTTTCTTCGGGCCCCTGCGCGAAGAATCCTGACTTTACCCTCGACGCCCTGAAAGATGCCCCGCTGGGCCGCTCGCATCGTGCCGCCATCGGCAAGGCGAAGCTGAAAGAGGCGATCGAAACCACCCGCGAGATCCTCGGCATCCCCGCCGACTACAAGATCGGCATCGTGCCCGCCTCCGACACCGGCGCCATGGAAATGGCCATGTGGTCGCTGCTGGGCGAACGCCCGGTGCAGATGGTCGCCTGGGAAAGCTTCGGCGCCGGCTGGGTCACCGATGTGGTCAAGCAACTCAAGATCGAAGCCACTACCCATCTTGCCGACTACGGCGAAATCGTGGACATGGCCGCGCTGGACTATGATCAGGACGTGGTCTTCACCTGGAACGGCACCACCTCGGGCGTGCGCCTGCCTTCGGGCGACGTGATCCCCGCGGACCGTGACGGCCTGACCCTCTGCGATGCCACCTCGGCCTGTTTCGCGATGGATCTGCCCTGGGACAAGCTCGACGTCACCACTTTCTCCTGGCAGAAGGTGCTGGGCGGCGAAGCGGCCCACGGCATGCTGATCCTCAGCCCGCGCGCGGTGGACCGGCTCGAAAGCTACACCCCCGCCTGGCCGCTGCCCAAGATCTTCCGCCTGACCAAGGGCGGCAAGCTGATCGACGGCATCTTTACCGGCGCCACCATCAACACCCCCTCGATGCTCTGCGTGGAAGACTACCTTGTGGCCCTGAACTGGGCGAAATCCGTGGGCGGGCTGAAGGGCCTGATCGCCCGCGCCGAGGCCAATTTCGCCGCCATCGACGATTTCGTTTCCACCCGCGACTGGATCGACTTCCTGGCCACCGACCCGGCCACCCGCTCGACCACCAGCGTCTGCCTGAAGTTCACCAATCCGGCCATCGCCGACACCGCGGCCTTCGCCAAGGCGGTGACCAAGCGGCTTGAAGCGGAAAACGCGGGCCTCGACCTGGGCGCCTATCGCGATGCCCCGGCGGGCCTGCGCATCTGGTGCGGCGGCACGGTGGAAACCGCCGATGTGGCCGCCCTGATGCCCTGGATCGAATGGGCCTATGAAGCAGAACTCGCGGCGCTCTCCGAAGCCGCCTGATCTTCTTCTTGGTTGAAATACTCCGGGGGTGCGGGGGGCGCCCCCCCCGGCCCCCCCCCGCCCCCAGAGACCCCGGCCCGACCCCCCCGGTTGGCCGGCCC
>NZ_JBNAFN010000024.1:50058-66264 GCF_049800695.1 Fluviibacterium sp. S390
AATACTCCGGGGGTCCGGGGGCAGCGCCCCCGGTCCCGCCCTCTCCCCCTGATCCCGCGGCCATCCCCGACGGTTTCGCCTGCCATACACCGGCCAGACGCGCGCCAGACGGTTTCCAGCCGCCGAAAATTCATGAAGGACCGCCCCATGGCACCCAAAGTTCTCGTCTCCGACAAGCTCAGCGAAACCGCCGTCCAGATCTTCCGTGACCGCGGCATCGAGGTCGACTTCGAACCCGGCCTCGGCAAGGACAAGGAGCGTCTGCTCGACGTCATCGGCCAGTATGACGGCCTCGCCATCCGCTCGGCCACCAAGGTCACCGAGAAGGTTCTCGCAGCCGCCACCAACCTCAAGGTCGTGGGCCGCGCCGGCATCGGCGTCGATAATGTCGACATCCCGGTCGCTTCGAAGAAAGGCGTGATCGTGATGAACACGCCCTTCGGCAACATGATCACCACCGCCGAACATGCCATCGCGATGATGTTCGCCGTCGCCCGCCAGATCCCCGAGGCCAGCGCCTCGACCCATGCCGGCAAATGGGAAAAGTCCAAGTTCATGGGCGTCGAGCTGACCGGCAAGACCCTGGGTGTGATCGGTGCCGGCAACATCGGCGGCATCGTCTGCGACCGCGCCGTCGGCCTGAAGATGAAGGTCATCGCCTATGATCCCTTCCTGGGCGACGAACGCGCCAAGAAACTGGGCGTCACCAAGGTCGACCTTGATGAGCTGTTGGCCCGTGCCGATTTCATCACCCTGCACGTGCCAAAAACCGAAAAGACAGCCAACATCCTGTCACGCGAAGCCATCGCCAAGACCAAGAAGGGCGTGCGCATCATCAACTGTGCCCGCGGCGGTCTGGTAGACGAGGAAGCTCTCGCCGAAGCCCTGAAGTCGGGCCATGTGGCCGGGGCGGCCTTCGACGTGTTCTCGGTGGAACCGGCAACCGACAACCCGCTCTTCAACCTGCCCAATGTGGTCTGCACCCCGCACCTGGGCGCGGCCACCACCGAGGCGCAGGAAAATGTCGCCCTGCAGGTGGCCGAGCAGATGGCCGACTACCTGCTGACCGGTGCCGTGCAGAACGCGCTGAACATGCCGTCGGTCACCGCCGAGGAAGCTGCGATCATGGGCCCCTGGGTCAAGCTGGCCGAGGATCTGGGCGCTTTCGTCGGCCAGATCTCGGACGAACCGGTCAAGGCAATCAACATCCTGTATGACGGCCGCGTTGCGGAAATGAACCTCGACGCGCTGAACTGCGCCGCGATCGCCGGTTTCATGAAAGCCACCAACCCCGATGTGAACATGGTCTCCGCGCCCGTCATCGCCGAAGAGCGCGGCATCCAGATCTCGCGCACCATGCAGAAGAAGTCGGGCGTCTTCGATGCCTATATCAAGCTGACCATCGAGACCGAGGAAAAGACCCGCACCATCGCCGGCACCGTGTTCAGCGACGGCAAGCCGCGCTTCATCCAGATCAAGGGCATCAACATCGACGCCGAAGTGGGCGAGCACATGCTTTACACCACCAACAACGATGTGGCCGGGATCATCGGCACGCTGGGCAAGACGCTGGGCGAGAACAACGTCAACATCGCCAACTTCACCCTGGGCCGGACCGAGGCCGGCGGCGATGCCATCGCGCTGCTGTATCTTGACGATCAGCCGCCCGTGGAAGTCCTGGACAAGCTGACCGCCACCGGCATGTTCCAGCAGGTCCGCCCGCTGCACTTCACTTCGGCCTGATCCAAGGCCCCCGCGACCTGATCGCAAGCGCCCCGGCACCACCGCCGGGGCGCTTTTTTCATGCCCCGAACCCGGCCGGGACACCGCCCGTAGAGATGTGCGTCACATGTGCCTCTGCGGCAACTCGCGGCTTGTGGCAGGCCTCTGGACATGGTCCGTGTTTCGCATGTGCAAACTGTCCACATCGCTGGCACGGGCCCCCTGGGCCCCGGCGCCGCCCGCCCGGCCTGCCAAGGGCCGCGTCGGATTGTGGGGTTTGCCGGGTCTGACCCTGCACAGGCTGGCCTTGCCCGACTGGAAAGCCCCGGCCCTGCGCATCGCGGTGCTGGCCGATCCGCACGTCTGCCGCCCCTGGGTATCGCCCGAGCGGATCGCGCAGATCGTGGACTACACCAACACGCTGGACGCCGACCTGATCGTGCTGGCAGGCGACCTGCTGCCCGACCGCAAGATGATGTGCGACCACCTGGTTGCCGATAAAATCGTGCCGCTGTTCAAGCCGCTGACCGCGCCGCTGGGTGTCCATGCGATCATGGGCAACCATGACCGCGAAGACTGCCCGCAAGATCGCGCCAGCAAGGGCCAGGTCAACAGCATCATCCAGGCTTTCGCCGACAACGACATGCCGCTTGTCCGCAACGATGCGGTCGAGCTTGCCCATTCCGGATGTCCTTTCTGGCTTGTTTCCCTCGACACGCAACGCGGTCGGGGCAAGCGGCGGATGGGATATGCGGATGCCGAGGCCGCCTTTTCAAAAGTCCCTCAAGGCGCGCCCTCGATCCTGCTGGCCCATGAGCCCGATTACTTTGCAGCGGGTGACCCCCGGCCCATGCTGCAGATCAGCGGGCATACTCATGGCGGCCAGTTCACGGTGTTCGGGCGACGCCCCGCAACACCATCCCGATATGGCGATCGTTACGCGATCGGTCATATTGTCGAAGAGGAGCGGCACCTGATCGTGTCAGCAGGCCTGGGTTATTCCGGCTTCCCGTTCCGCTTCGGCGTGCCACCCGAGATCACCTTGATCGAGGTATTTTCACCAATGGACCCAAGGGGGAATTCCTGATGTCCGATATCGTAATTCTGGATGGCGCACGTACCGCCATCGGCACTTTCGGCGGCAGCCTGGCCAACACTCCGGCCACCACGCTCGGCGCTACCGCGGCCAAGGCCGCAATCGAACGCTCTGGCGTTGCACCCGAGAAGATCGGCCATGTTGTCATGGGCCACGTCATCAACGCCGAACCGCGGGACATGTACCTATCACGCGTCACCGCGATGGAAGCGGGCATTCCGCAAGAAACCCCGGCCCTGAACGTGAACCGCCTGTGCGGCTCGGGCATGCAGGCCGCCATTTCGGTGATCCAGTCGCTGGCGCTTGGCGATGCCGACTTCGGCCTGGCCGGTGGCGCCGAGAACATGTCGCGCGGCCCGTATGTTCTGCCCGCAGCACGCTGGGGTCAGAAGATGGGTGACACCACCGCCGTCGACATGATGGTCGGCACCCTGACCTGCCCCTTCGGCACCGGTCACATGGGCGTCACCGCCGAAAACGTGGCTGCCGAGAACCAGATCACCCGCGAAGAGCAGGACGCCTTCGCGCTGGAAAGCCAGGAGCGCGCCGCCAAGGCCATTGCCGAGGGCCGTTTCGAAAGCCAGATCGTGCCGGTGCAGGTCAAGGTGAAGCGCGACATGGTCGACTTCGCCACCGACGAGCATCCCAAGGGCACCACGCTTGAAAAACTGGGCGGCCTGCGCGCCGTGTTCAAGAAGGACGGATCGGTCACCGCCGGCAACGCCTCGGGTATCAACGACGGGGCTGCCGCCATCGTTCTGGCCCGTGCCGATGCCGCCGAAGCCGCCGGCCTGAAACCGAAAGCCAAGATCCTGGGCTATGCCCATGCGGGCGTGCGTCCCGAGGTCATGGGCATCGGCCCGGTGCCTGCCGTGCAGAAACTGCTGGAGAAAACCGGCCTGACCGCCGACGACTTCGACGTGATCGAAAGCAACGAGGCCTTCGCGGCTCAGGCTCTGGCCGTGACCAAGGGTCTGGGCTTCGATCCGGCCAAGGTGAACCCCAATGGCGGCGCCATTGCCCTGGGTCACCCGGTCGGCGCCACCGGGGCCATCCTGATCGTCAAGGCGCTGTACGAACTTGAGCGGACCGGCGGCAAACGCGCGCTGTGCACCATGTGCATCGGCGGCGGACAGGGCATCGCGATCGCCTTCGAACGCCTCTAATACCCTCTGAGTCCGGGCCGTGTTCAGGCTCTGTTCACCTTCCTGCTCCACGATCATCGCTGGTTGATGGAACGAGTGAAGCATGACGGAACAAGGCGGCCCGGACTTATCCGCGCTTCTGGCGCAGGAACGGCGTGCGCGTCTGGCCGCCGAACGGCTGCTGGAGCACAAGAGCAAGGAATTGTTCTCGGCCAATCGCCAGCTTTCGGAACATGCCCGCAAACTGTCGGACGAGGTGGTTGTCAAAAGCGCCGAGGCGCAGACCTATCGCACAGAGGCCGAGGAACTGAAGGGTGAAAACACCCAGGTTCGCGCCGATCTTCAGAAGGCCAACAAGCAGGCGGACAAGGCCGAACGGCGGCTTTGGGAAGCCCTGGAAACCATCCAGGACGGGTTTGCCGTGTTCAACGCGCGCAACCAGCTGGTGATCGCCAACCGCGCCTATATGGCCATGTTCGACGGGCTGGAATGCATCCGCCCCGGCGCCACCTATCAGGACATTCTTGAGATCGTGGTCGAAGAGGGGCTGGTCGACATCGGTTTTGAGGATCCCTCGGCGTGGCAGGCCCGGATGGCGGGCCGCTGGCAGCAGGACCGGATCGAGCCGCTGACGGTCAAACTGTGGGACGAACGCTATGTCAAGTTCCTGGACCGGCGCGCCCGCGACGGCGACATGGTCAGCCTGGCCCTGAACATCACCGAAACCATCCGCTACGAGGAAAAGCTGAAAGAGGAACGCACCCGCGCCGAATCCGCCAGCCGCGCAAAATCCGCCTTCCTCGCCAACATGAGTCACGAGATCCGCACCCCGATGAACGGCGTCATCGGCATGGCCGACCTGCTGTGCGACACCGATCTGACCGAGGAACAGCGCCTGTTCGCCGAAACCATCCGCGGCTCGGGCGAGACCCTGCTGGTGATCATCAACGACGTGCTGGACTATTCCAAGATCGAGGCCGAGAAGCTGACGCTGCAGCCCGAACCCTTCGACCTGGAACGCACGATCACCGAGGTGCTGCTGCTGCTGAAACCCTCGGTACAGGAAAAGGGGATCGAGCTGATGCTCGATTTCGACATGTTCCTGCCGACCCGCTATGTGGGCGATCCGGGGCGCATCCGGCAGATCCTGACCAACCTTCTGGGGAACGCGGTGAAATTCACCACCGAAGGTCACGTCATGATCCGCGTCACCGGCATCGGGTCTGACGACGGCGCGGACCAGCAGCGGCTGCACATCACGGTCGAGGACACCGGCATCGGCATTCCTGACGACAAGGTCGATCACATCTTCGGCGAATTCAACCAGGTGGAGGACGAGCGCAACCGCAAGTTCGAAGGCACCGGGCTGGGGCTGGCCATCACCCAGAAACTGGTGGCGCTGATGGGCGGCGAGATCTGGGTCGATTCGGTCGAGGGCGAAGGTTCCTGCTTCGGCTTTCGCATCACCCTGCCGCTGGACGAAGGCGCCGACACCCCCGCGCCGCTGCACAGCACCGATCTGCGCACCGCGCTGGTGATCGACGCGCAGGACATCAACCGCATGATCCTGGACCGCCAGCTGTCGATGATGGGCTTGCGGGTCACCGCCCGACGCTCGGCCGAGGACGCGCTGGCCGATCCGCCCAACAGTTTCGACCTGATCATCAGCGATCACAAGCCGCCGGGCACCGATGGGTTGGCACTGGCGCAGGCGCTGCGCGACCGGGGCGAACGCGGACCGATCCTGCTGCTGTGCTCGGAACCCGGGCAGTTGGACAGCGATCCAAGGATGCAAGGCGTCACCGCGATCCTGCAAAAGCCGCTGTTGCGTCGCGACCTGTTCCAGAAGGTCGGCGACCTTGGGGTGACCCTGCCTGCCGAGGCACCCTTGCCGGAACCGCCTGCGCCCGAACCGCCCGCGCAGGCGGACCGCCTGCGGGTTCTGGCGGCCGAGGACAATCGCACCAACCAGCTGGTGTTCCGCAAGATGGTGCAGGATCTGGCCATCGACCTGCAGTTTGCGAACAACGGGCATGAAGCCGTCACCGCCTTTCAGGACTTCCGCCCGCATATGATCTTCATGGACATCTCGATGCCCGAGATGGATGGCAAGGAGGCGACGCGCAAGATCCGCGAGATCGAGGCGGACACCGGCGCGCCCCGCACCCCGATCTGCGCCCTGACCGCCCATGCCATGGCCGGCGATGCCGATGAGATCCTGGCGGCGGGCATCGACCACTACCTGACCAAACCGCTGCGCAAGGCCGCCATCTGCGGCAAGATCGAAGAGCTTGCGCCGGTCGGCCTGTCGGTGACAGCAGGCTAGGCGGCCAGCGCCGCGGCCTCGTCGCGCAGGAACACCGGCTTGTCGGGGGTACTGCGCCCGGCATCATAGGCATAGCCGCCGGTGGTGAAATCACGCAAGGCATCCGCGTCGCGCAACCGGTTTTCCACAATGAAGCGCGCCATCGCCCCGCGCGCCTTCTTGGCGTAAAAGCTGACGATCTTGGGGGCGCCGCCGCGCTCCTCCATGAACACCGGCGTGACCACCGGCAGACCCAGCGCCGCCAGATCCACTGCCGAGAAATATTCGACACTGGCGCAATTCACCAAGACCCGGCTGCCCGTCGCCGCGGCTTGCGCCGCCAGCGCCCTTGCGATCCGGTCGCCCCAATAGGCATAGAGCGTCCCGCCCGCGCGGGTTTTCAGGCGTGAGCCCATTTCCAGGCGATAGGGCTGGATGCCGTCAAAGGGGCGCAGCACGCCGTAAAGCCCCGACAGGATCCGCAGATGATCCTGCCCATAAAGCTGCGCATCCGCATCAAGACTGGCCGCGTCCAACCCCTGGTAGGTGTCCCCGGCAAAGGCGTGCATCGCAGGCCGGGTGACGTCAGCCTCGGGCGCAGCCTGAAACGCACGAAACCGGTCGTGGTTTATTGCGGCCAGCTTGGGGCTGATCGACATCAGCTTTTCAAGCTGCGGCTTCGACAGCGTACCGGCGACCCCGGCCAGATAGGCCGCGTCACCCTGAAAATCGGGTGCGGTGGCGACGGGCGCATCGACCTCGGCCCAGTCCAGACGCTTCGCGGGAGAGACAACAACCAGCATCGGCATTCCTTTCCTTCCGCACAGGGACCTAAGAGGTCCGCCGCGCTTGTCCAATCATTCGGCGGCGTGCAGCAGGGTCAGAAAGACCGGTCCGAAGCGTTCGGTCTTGGCCGGGCCGATCAGCGCCGCCAGACGATCCGCATCCGACGGCCGCGCCGCAGCGACCTTGGCCAGTTCGCCCGCCGAACAGCTGAGCGGTTTTTCGGTACCCATCGGCCCCCGCAACAGGGCCGCCTGTGCTTCCTGCAACAGATCGAACAGCGGGCCGGAGTCGCGGCCCGCCAGCTTGCGCCGCGCCGGGTGCTGCTCGGCCGGGGCTTCGCCCGCGATCACCTCAAGGAACAGCGCGCCATAGCGTTCCAGCTTCTTCGCGCCGACCCCGTTGACCCGCGCCATGTCATCCAGATTGCGCGGGCGGGTTTCGGCCATTTCGATCAGGGTGCGGTCGGGGAAGATCACATAGGCCGGGACATTGGCGGCCTCGGCCAGCGCCCGCCGCTTGGCCTTCAGCGCCGACAGCAGCGGCGCATCGGCCTCGGACACCAGCGCCTTGACCGCCGGGCGCCGCTCGGCCGTCCGCGCCATGGCATCCTTGCGCAGGGTTACCGATTGCTCGCCCTTCAGGACCGGGCGCGCGGCCTCGGTCATGCGCAGCGCGCCATAGCGTTCGGGGTCCGGGCGCATCAGGTCCAGCCCCATCATCTGCCGGAACAGCGCCTGCCACTGGGGTTTCGAAAACTCCTTGCCCACCCCGAAGGTCGGCAGCCCGTCGTGGCCACGCTCGCGCACCTTGTCGGTCGCCGTGCCGGTCAGGATATCGATCAGATGCCCCGCCCCGAAGCGTTCGTCGGTTCGCAGCGCCGCCGACAGCGCCTTGCGCACCGCATCGGTACCGTCGATCAGCTCGGGCGGACGGTCGCAAAGGTCGCAATTCCCGCAGGCGGTGGACTCCTCTCCGAAATACCCCAGCAGGGTCTTGCGGCGGCACGCGTGCGCCTCGGCCAACCCCAGCAGCGCGTTCAGGCGGCCATGATCGGCGGTGCGGCGGTCGGCGGGCGCGGGGCTTTCGTCGATCTGGGTGCGGCGAAAGCGGATGTCGTCGGCGCCGAAAAGGGTCAGGGTTTCCGCCGGCGCGCCATCGCGCCCGGCGCGGCCGATCTCCTGATAATACGCCTCGATGGACTTGGGCAGATCGGCGTGGGCAACCCAGCGGATATCGGGCTTGTCGATGCCCATGCCGAAGGCGACGGTGGCCACGACGATCAACCCGTCGTCGCGCTGGAACCGGGTTTCGACCAACCGGCGATCCTCGGCCGCCATGCCGCCATGATAGGCGCAGGCCAGATGGCCATCGACCTCCAACGCCCGGGCAAGGCTTTCGGTCTTGGCCCGCGTGCCGCAATAGACAATGCCCGACTGGCCCCGGCGAGCGGCGGCGAACTCCATGATCTGGCGGCGCGGGCTGTCCTTCGGCGCAAAGGCCAGGTGAATGTTCGGGCGGTCGAAGCCGCGCAGGAAGCTGTCCGGGGTGCCGCCGCCGAACAGGCGGGTGACGATCTCGGCGCGGGTTTCGGCATCGGCGGTGGCGGTGAAGGCCGCGACCGGAACCCCCAGTTCGGCGCGCAATTCGCCGATCCGCAGGTAGTCGGGGCGAAAGTCATGGCCCCATTGGCTGACGCAATGCGCCTCGTCCACGGCGATCATCGATACGCCGATCCGGCGCAGCATGGTCTGGGTGCCACTGGCCGCCAGCCGTTCAGGGGCCAGATACAACAGTTTCAGCGAACCGTCGTCCAGCGCCTGAAATACCTCTTCGGTTTCTTCGTCGGTGTTGCCCGAGGTCAGCGCCCCGGCCACCACGCCCGCCTCGCGCAGCGAACGGACCTGGTCGCGCATCAAGGCAATCAGCGGCGAGATCACCACCGTCACCCCGTCCCGGCACAGAGCCGGAAGCTGGAAACACAGGGATTTGCCGCCGCCCGTGGGCATGATCGCCAGCGTGTCGCGCCCGGCGATCACCGCCTCGACAATCTCGCGCTGACCCGGTCGAAATGCGTTGAATCCGAACACCCGCGCCAAAAGCGCGTCAAGCTGCTCGCCTGCCTCGTCTGCCATGCCTCGACCGCTTTGATTGTGGTTGCCGCCACAATCCCACACCACCCCTTGTGGTGCAAGACGGCAGAGGCCGGGAAATCAGTAGAACAGGGCGGCGTTGTTCATCAGGACGATGCGGATAATGTAAATCCCCAGCAGCGCCACCAGCGGCGCCAGGTCCAGCGTGCCCATGTCGGGCAGGATGCGGCGGATCGGGCCATAGATCGGCTCCAGCAGGCGGTTCAGCCCGTACCAGATCTGTCGCACCAGATCCTGCCCCAGATTAAGAACCTGAAAGCTGATCAGCCAGCTCATGATGATATGGGCAATCATGATGAACCAGGCCACATCCAGGATGAGCAGCAGGATTTGCAGTATCGACGTCATGGAAACTTCCTTTGTACGGGCCTGCATGGGAAGTAGGCAATCAGGCCACAAAGGACAAGCCGCAGCCCTCGTGCCGCGACGTTTCCGTTGACGTCAGCCGCGCCGCTGCTCACATCCGGGGCAGGAGGCCCACCATGTATCCATTCCTGCGCATGTCGAAAGAATTCTGGAAGTTCAGAAAGGCACCGCCGCTGGACATCCTCGACACCCACGTCTCGCATCACATCTGCTGGCCCTGGGATCTGGACATGTGGCTAGAGATGAACAACGGCCGCGTGCTGACCCTGTTCGATCTGGGCCGCCTGGTGCTGGCGGGCCGCACCGGGTTTGTCGGCACCCTCCGCCGCGAAGGCTGGATGATGACCGTGGCCGGATCCTCGGTCCGCTATCGCAAACGCGTGCGGGTTTTCGACCGGCTGCGCATGACGTCGCGCTGCGTCGGCTGGGACGAGAAATTCCTCTATCTCGAACACGCCATGTGGAAGGGCACCGAGTGTACCTCGCATGTGCTGATCCGCATGGCGGTCACGGATCGGAACGGGCTGGTGCGCACCGACCGGGTGCTGGCCGCCTTCGATCGCCCGCTGCCAGAGCCGCAGCTGCCCGACTGGGTGCGCGCCTGGGCCGAGGCCGACGCCCTGCGCCCCTGGCCGCCGATGCAGGACACGCCCGCGCATTTGCAGGCGCGCGCCGCCTGACCATTGCGACCCCCGCGCCCGCACGGCATAGTCGCGGCGTGCAGGGGTAACCGAAATGCAGTTTCAGATGAACAGCCGCCGTATCTGGGGCTGGTATTTTTTCGATTGGGCCAGTCAGCCGTATAACACCCTGTTGCTGACCTTCATTTTCGGCCCCTATGTGACCGAACTGGTGGGCGACGGCACCGCCGCGCAATCCGCCTGGGGGTACGGCGTGGGCGCGGCCGGGGTGGTGATTGCCCTGCTGGCCCCGCTGCTGGGCTCTATCGCGGATCGCACCGGGCCCGGCACGCGGATGCTGTTCATCTGGGTGTTTTCAGCCTGCTACGTGATCGGCGCGTGGAGCCTTTGGGCCGCCGCCCCCGACAGTTTCAACCTGTGGATGACATTGGCCTTTTTCGGGCTGGGCCTGTTGGGGATGGAGTTCGCCACCATCTTCACCAACGCGATGCTGCCCGATCTTGCGCCCAAGGGAAAGATCGGCAGGGTGTCGGGCAACGGCTGGGCCTTCGGCTATCTGGGCGGGCTTCTGGCGCTGATTTTCATGCTGGTGTTCCTGGCGGACAATGCCAGCACCGGGAAAACCCTGATCGGGCTGGACCCGCCCTTCGGCCTGGATGCCACGAAACGCGAAGGCACCCGCGCGGTTGGCCCCTTCACCGCGCTGTGGTTCATGGTCTTCATGATCCCCTTTTTCGCCTGGGTGCACGCCCCCAAGCCGCCGCCCATCGCAACGGTGCTGGAAGCGTCTCGCGCCGCATGGCCCGACCTGAAAGCAACGCTGCGGGGGTTGCGCCACCGGGCCAGCCTGCGCAACTACCTGATCGCCTCGATGCTGTACCGCGATGCGCTGAACGGGCTGTATTTCTTCGGTGGGGTCTATGCGGCCGGGGTGCTGAACTGGTCGGTGATCGACGTGGGCGTGTTCGGTATCCTGGCGGTGGTCTCGGCCACCGTGGTCGCCTGGATCGGCGGCATGTGCGACGAACGCTTCGGCCCGATGCCGGTGATCGTGGTGTCGATCCTGTGCCTGATCGGTGCAACGCTGGCCGCGATCTTCATCTCGCGCGCCTCGGTCTTCGGCATGGCGGTCGAGGCCAGCAGCCGCCTGCCCGACATCGCCTTCTATGGCGTCGGCGTGGTGATCGGGGCGGCGGGCGGCGCGCTTCAGGCCTCGTCGCGGACGATGATGGTGTTTCAGGCCGAAAAGGGCCACGCCACGCGCGAATTCGGGCTGTATGCGCTGGCCGGCAAGGCGACCTCCTTTGCCGCGCCGATCCTGGTGGCGGTCACCACGGACCTTACCGGCAGCCAACAACTGGGGATCACACCTTTGCTAGCCCTCTTTATCGGGGGGCTGATCGTGTTAGGCTGGGTCAAAAGCGACGGAGAGCAGTGACCCATGACAGTCATCCGCAAGGCCCTATTGACCGCCTTCCTGATCCCGCTTCTGGCGCTGGCCAGTCCCGCCAGCGCCCAGCAGAAGGCGAATGCCATGTTCGGAACGGCCAAGACGGCCTCTCCGCACAAGCCGCACAGCATCGGCAGCTATGCCAAGGGATGCGCCGCCGGGCTGGAGCAGCTTCCCGAAACCGGCCCCACCTGGCAGGCGATGCGCCTGTCGCGCAACCGCAACTGGGGCCACCCCGAAGCCATCGAGTTCATCGAGCGGCTCAGCGCGCAAGCCGCCAAGCAGCCGGGCTGGAAGGGCTTGTATATCGGGGATATCAGCCAGCCGCGCGGCGGGCCCATGATCTCGGGCCACCAAAGCCACCAGATCGGGCTGGACATCGACATCTGGATGCTGCCGGCCAAATCGCTGAACCTCAGCCGCAACCAGCGCGAAAAGCTCAGCTCGATCTCGGTACGGTCCAAGGATCAGCGCCGCGTGAACGGCAACTACACCCCGCAACACGCCGCCATTCTGGAAGCCGCCGCGCGCGATCCGGCGGTGGACCGCATTTTCGTAACCCCGCCGGTGAAAATCCAGCTGTGCCTGGCTTCCTCGCGCAGTGACAAGAAGTGGTTGCAGAAGATCCGGCCCTACTGGGGCCATGACTTTCATTTCCATGTGCGCCTGAAATGTCCCAAGGGCAACAAGGGCTGTGTGACCCAGAAACCCACGGTGAAAGAGCTGTCCAAGGGCGGCAGCGGCTGCGACGACACGCTGAACTGGTGGGTGACCGAGGCACTGTCCCCGACCAAGAAGCCCGGCACAAAACCGGCCAAACCCGCGCCGAAGAAAAAGAACGTGCGCGACTTCACCCTCGCCGACCTTCCCAAACAGTGCCGTTGGATCCTTGCCGCGAATTGAGGGCGCCGCACTTGTCTCGGCACGCCTGAAGGGTCAGACAGGGCCGCAAGCAACCCTGTGACCCTGGACCCTGCATGACCCGAACGCGCCGAAGTTTCCCGCCCCGGTGGCTGCCCGCGCTGGCCGCCGCCGCCCTGCTGCCCGCCGTGGCGCCGGTGCCGCAAGGGGTGCTGATCCCGGTCGGGGAACTGGTGCTCAGCATGCCGAGCGAGCCGCGATTCGGCGGTCTTTCGGCGCTGGAACTGGATCAGGACGGCAACGCCTTCATCAGCCTGTCGGACCGCGCGGTGATGTTTCGCGGCGTGTTGCAGCGCGAGGGCGGCAAGCTGTCGGGCGCGAGCGTCACACCGGCTATCGACCTGACCGACACCAAGGGACGCACGCGGATCAGCCAGGGCGCCGATACCGAAGGGCTGGCGCAGGTGCCGGGCGGGGTTCTGTATTATTCGTCGGAAGCCAAGCACACGGTGGGCATTCTGGATGCCGACACCGGTGTGACGCGCGACCTGCCCCCCGGCGACTGGCTGGAGGTCTTGCAGGAAAACTCGGGCTTCGAAGCGCTGGCGCTGGACCCGCGCAACCGCCCCATCGCCATCCCCGAGCGGTCTGGGGAGTGGGAGCGGCCCTTTCCTGTCTTCCGCTTCGAGAACAAGCGCTGGACCGTGCCCTACACCCTGCGCCGCGACGGCAAATTCCTGCCCGTGGGTGCCGATCTGGGCCCGGACGGGCGTCTGTATCTGCTGGAACGGCACTATGTCCCGATCCTGGGATTTGCCAGCCGCATTCGCAGCTTTGCTTTCACAGCGGACGGCCTGGCCGACGAACAGCTTCTGCTGGAGACGTTTTTCGGCACCCATGACAATCTGGAAGGCCTGGCGGTCTGGGAAGATCGGGCCGGCGACATTCACCTGACCATGGTGTCGGACGACAACTTTCGATCCGTGCAGCGCACCGAGATCGTCGAGTACCGGCTGCCGGCGCGGTGGCGAGACGGTCTTGATTGTCGCACCAATTGCGGCTAGATGGCCCCGTTCGCCTTGGTGAGCCAAGTCTCCGCTACCTTGCAAAAACGGATCAGATAGATGACTCCTCGCGTGCTTCCCGGCATTGCCGCCATGGCGGCCATCGTCGTTGCCTCCAACATCCTGGTGCAGTTCCTGTTCGGCCAATGGCTGACATGGGGCGCCTTTACCTATCCGCTGGCCTTCCTTGTGACCGACGTGATGAATCGCGTCTATGGTCCCGGCCCGGCCCGCAAGGTGGTTCTGGCCGGGTTCGTTGTCGGCATCGCCTGTTCGCTGATCGGCACGCAGATCCACGGCGAGTTCGGACCGCTGGTCACCCTGCGCATCGCGCTGGCCTCGGGCCCCGCGTTCCTGACTGCGCAACTGCTGGACGTGGCCATCTTCGACCGCCTGCGCGGTGGCAAATGGTGGCGTGCACCGCTGGCTTCGTCGCTTCTGGGATCCAGCCTGGATACCGCTTTGTTCTTCACCATCGCCTTTTCCGCCAGCCTGGTGTTCCTGGAACCCGGAAATGATGTGTCCTGGGCCAATGAAGCCCTGCCGCTGCTGGGTGCGGGCCCGATGGTGCCGCTGTGGGTGTCTTTGGCCGTGGCCGACTGGATGGTGAAACTGTCCCTGGCGCTGCTTGCGCTGGTGCCGTTTCGTGCCATCGTGGCCCGCCTGTCCGCGCACCCGGCCTGAGACGTCCGGTTCACCTTCCCCGACGCACCGCGAGATTTTGCTTTGACATTTTCGCGGTTCGTGGCACGCTTTCCCTCAACGGAAACAAGCGGAAGGAGGTGATCCAGTGTCAAGAGAGGTATTGGAGAGAGGTGTGAATTCCGGTTTCGGGGGCAAGCCCGACAAAGTGTCGTAAGGCGTAACACCCACCGGCCGGGGATGAAGATCCACTTCACCCCCTCCTTTCAGTCTCGAAGGGTCGCCCAAGGGCGGCCCTTTTCGTAACGGTCCACAGGTCATGATTGAGATTTCACCCGACATCACCCTGCAAGACTGGGAGTTCACCGAGAACTTCACCCGCGCCTCGGGTCCGGGGGGGCAGAATGTGAACAAGGTGTCCACCGCCGTCGAACTGCGGTTCGAAGCCGCCCGAAGCCCGCATCTTGCCGCCCCGGTCAAGACCCGGTTGCGCCGCCTGGCAGGACGCCGCTGGACCGACGATGGCGCGCTGATTCTGCGGGTCGAGGACACCCGCAGCCAGGCCCGCAATCGCGAGATTGCCCGCGAACGGCTGGCCGATCTGGTGCGCAAGGCGCTGGTCGCGCCCAAACGGCGGCGTCCGACAAAACCCACCAAAGGCTCTATCCGGCGGCGGCTGGAGGCCAAGACCCAACGCGGGCAGGTGAAATCCCTGCGTGGAAAGGTGGCGCCCGATGAATAGGCGCACAGTGCGCTTGGATTGTCCGGGGATGCGCCATGTATGACGCCGCATTCGCCCAAGATGTGGCCACCGCCTGGCAGGTCGAGGCACAAGCGCCGCTGGTGACTTCCTCCGGGTCCGGGCGCGTATTCGAAATCCGACTGACACCCCGGCTGTCCGCCCGGCTGAAATTCTATCCCAAGGCGCAGGCCGAACGGGTCGCCGCCCGGGCCCGCTGGCAAGAGGCGCTGGCCGACACCGGATTTGCCTGCCCATGGCCGCAGCGCACCCGCAACGGCGACCTTGTCGTCCATTTGAAACAGACCCCATCGGTGGCCGTGATGGAACAGGCCATTCAGGGCCAACCGGTGCAGATCCCCGAGGATCCCGATGCCGCGCTAAAAACCTATGGAAACCTGGCGGCATTGCTGGCGGATTTCCACCTGACCGCCGAATCCATCGCGCCCCTGCCATACCCGGCAAAACCGGACCCCGATCGCCAATACAATCCAGATGCGGCCATCGCCTATTTCGAAGGTCTCGGCCAAACCGAAGTCGCACAATTGCTGTGCCGCATCGCCGGCGAGTTACAAAATGCCTGTGATGACACAAGCGTTCGCCTTGGCAATCTGAACCTGTCCGAAACGCTGGACTCGCATGACACGCTCTATCTGACGGAAATGGATGCCGCCGGAACGGGTGATCCGATCCGTGATCTGAGTCAGATACTGGCCCTTGAAAACGATCCGGATCGCCTGGGCCCGGTATTCGAGGTCATATGCCAATCCTATGAAAGTGGCGGAATTCTGCTGAAGGATCGCGACAAGGTGTCGATTCTGTGCGGCGCTATCGGCCACAATGTTGATATTTTTCAACGCAGCGGATGCGACAACCCGATTGATCAGACCCAACCAGCCGCCCGCATTCTGGCCGCAAGTGCATTGCTTTCAAGCCTTTAGGCTCAGGACCCATTGATTTCCGGCGATCAGCGTGATTCACCGTTCGAAAAACGAGCGGTGACATGTCTGATCTCTTCTGGCTTAGCGACGCGCAGATGGCGCGGCTTGCGCCTTTCTTTCCCAAGTCTCACGGCAAGCCCCGCGTCGATGATCGGCGCGTGTTGAGCGGAATTATCTTCATCAACCGCAATGGCTTACGTTGGCGGGATGCGCCCGCCGCATACGGTCCGCACAAGACCTTGTACAACCGCTGGAAGCGGTGGAGTGACAAAGGTGTTTTCGCGAGGATGATGGCTGG
>NZ_JBNAFN010000025.1:0-64809 GCF_049800695.1 Fluviibacterium sp. S390
TGCGCGCCCGCGACAGCCAGAACATCGTGATCGAGGACAGCGAGGTCACCGGCTTCTGGAAGGGCATCTACCTGGCGCGGGTGGATGGGGCGCAACTGCTGCGCACCGAGTTGCACGAGATCCGCTCGGATGCGCTCAACCTGATCGACACCCGCGACGTGCTGGTGGAAGACAACCAGTTCCACTCGATCCGCCGGTCGATGCAGTCGGGCGACCACGCCGACATGATCCAGGTCTGGAGCGGTCAGGACGATCCCGCCCGCAAGCCCGGCAACATGGTCATCCGCAACAATTATTTCGACATCGCCGACGGCGACCGCAGCCAGATGATCTATATGGACAACAGCCGCGCGTCGAACCGCGATGCGGATCCGGCGATCTTCTACAGCAACATCCTGATCGAGAACAACGTGATCATCTCGGGCACGGTGTCGGGGATCAAGCTGGGCGCGGTGGATGCGGCGGTGATCCGCAACAACATCCTGGTCTACAGCGAAGCCCCCGATGCCGACACCGCCAAGGGCGCCGGCGACCCGCGCATCCGGGTGGCGCCGCATTCCACCAACGTGGTGATCTCGGACAACATCACCTACGACGTGAAGGGCTATTCCGGGCAGGCCGACTGGTCGGTCTCGGGCAACGTGAAGGCGCAAAGCGCGCGGCCGGGGGCGCCGGGCTATGTCGGGGGGATCCTCAGCCCGATCTCCCATGACCCGGCCGAGGGCACCCCGGTGGATGCCACGCTGCTGGCCTTTGACAGCGGCACCGGCCTGCTCAGCATGCTGGAAGACGGCACCATGCAGGCGCTGCTGCTGCCCGCGGCGGCGCTCACCCCGATGGGCGGTGGCGGCACCGGGCTGGACCTGGGCACCGCGGTGGTCGAAACCCCGGCCTCGGCGGTGGCACCGCTGGGCGGCGGCACCGGCTTCCGGCTTGACGCCGGCCTGCGGCTGGAGACGGGGCAGGACCGGGGCGTGGTGTTCCTGCTCAAGGGGGTGTTGATGGTCTCGGTCACCGATCAGGGCGGCCTGGAGGCGGTTCTCACCACCGCCACGGGCGACAGCGCGCGGGTGCAGACCCCCGGCCCCCTGGGCGACGGCGGCTGGCACGACGTCTCGCTGACCTATGACGGCGCCGCCGGGGGGGGCGGGCTGACCCTGACGCTGGACGGGGTGCTGCAGGACACCGTCGCGCTGGAGGGCGCCCTGCCCGAGATGCCCCGCAAGGGGCTGATGCTGGGCTCGCCCTGGCACGCGGATGCCCAGGGCGGGCTGCGCCACCTGTCGCTGACCGGTCTGGTGGAACATTCCGATCCGATCCTCAGCCCGGCCCCGGTGCCGCCGGTGTTCCCGCCCGAGATCGACAGCGCCACGCTGCTGGCGCAGGCGGTGATGGCCGAGGGCTTCGACTTCCTGGAGGATCCGGCGCTGGCGGCCAACCTGATGGGCGATGCCCGGCTGACCGGCACCGAGGGCGACGGCCAGCTGAGCCTCGGCACCGGCGGCGCCCTGCACCTGCCCGGCCTGCCCGGCGACCTGCACAGCCAACATCTGGCCGCCGAGATCCTGTTCCAGGTGGACCTGGACGTCACCGAGCGCAGCACCCTGCTGTCCAGCCACCGGCGCTTCGAGGCGGAACTGGTGGGCGACCGGCTGAAACTCACCGCCAGCACCGCCGAGGGCGGCACCGCCTCGGTCACCAGCGGGCGCCTGACCGACCTGCAGGCCGACGGCCCGCACCGCCTGACGCTGGAGCTTGACGCCCGCGCCGACCTGCTGACGGCGCATCTGGACGGGCAGCTTGTGCTGGCCGAGACCGGCATCGACTTCGACCTCGCCGCCAGCACCGCGCGGGAACGCGGCTGGCACATGGGCAACCGCTGGAGCGATGCGGCGCAGGCGGTGGAGATCGACCAGCTGATCCTCGCCGATCTGGACGCCCTGCCGCCCGAGACGGGCGACCTGCTGCTGGGCTGACCGGCGGGGGTGTTTCGCGCGCGAAACACGCGCCGGGGTCACAGGCCTTCGACGATCACCACGCACCCTGTCGAACCGCTCTGCCGCAGGGCTTTCAGGGGGCATGGTCTTCGCGGGTGAGCAGCTTCCGCGCCGCCGCCATGTCGGGGAATTCGAACAGGACAATCCGGGTCAGGGTCCAGTCCCCTTCCAGAACCTCATGCGCGCCGCCCCGGACCAGGTATTTCCGCCGAAGGATTCAACCAGGGGGCTTCACCTGTTCCATGAACGCGCCGTAGGGGCCGGGTTCGTGGACGTCGACATCATGGATCGGATAGGCGCTCATCGGGGGGGATCCTTCCGTGGCAGGACAAAAGGCCAGACCGCCCCCCGCCAGACCACAACGCCGCAGGCCCGTCACCCACCGCCGTGTTCGCCGGGCCGGCCAGGGCGACCTCGACCGGCAGCCCGCCGGGGGGGGGCGCGAAATGACTTGACGAAGCCGGGGCGCCCCCCCCTTGATGACCGACGTCTTGCCGGAACCCCGGTTGCCGTCGTCCTTTCCCCTTTGGTGAGCGCGATTGTGCCCCACCCCCTGAAAGGGCCCCATTATGTCTTTCAAGTCGATCCTGGCCGGAACGGTCCTGGCCGCGTCCTCTGTCACGGGCGCATCCGCGGCACCGGTCAACACCGCGACGGGGCTGGCCGCGCCGGTCACGACCATAACCTTCTCGGAAGTTCCGGGGATTGCCCAGGGCGCGGTCGTGACCGATCAGTTCGCCGCCCTTGGCGCCACCTTCGGCAGTCTGTCTGCGACGGCAGGCCTTTACTTCGGCGCCAGCGGCAACCCCGGCGCGGAACTGCGGAACTTTTTCCCCGACACCTACAACCCGTTTTCGATCACCTTCTCCGGCACGGTCACCGAGGCCGCCTTCAACATGGTGACCAACGGCTATACCGACAAGTTCACGGCGCTGTTGAACGGCGGGGTTGTCGAAAGTTTCACCGCCCCGACGGGGGGCTGGAAATACTATGGGTTCACCGGGATTCTGTTCGACGAGATCCAGGTTGAAATCGGCTTCGGATCGACCGCAACGAACAAGCACATGCG
The DNA here is from genome assembly GCF_049800695.1 of Fluviibacterium sp. S390. Taxonomy (NCBI): domain Bacteria; kingdom Pseudomonadati; phylum Pseudomonadota; class Alphaproteobacteria; order Rhodobacterales; family Paracoccaceae; genus Meridianimarinicoccus; species Fluviibacterium sp. S390. Next base: position 3,067 of record NZ_JBNAFN010000025.1, read on the forward strand.
GCTGGACAATCTTCAGATCGGCGCGGTGAGCGCGGTGCCGCTGCCTGCGGGCGGCCTGCTGCTCCTGTCGGGTCTGGGCGGCATCCTCGCCGTCAAGCGCCGCAGGAAGGCCCGCGCCGCGCGGCGCGACAGGGCCTAGACCCGCCGGGGGGCATCCACCCCGAAGGATGCGGGGGGTACCGGATCAGGATCCCGCACCGGCATGCAAAAGCGGGCGCATCGTTTCCGATACGCCCGCTCAAATCCGTCAGCCTTGCCCCCTGAGGGGCGCAGCCTTACACCAGCGCGAGGTTGGCGGCGCTTTCGCGACCGTCGCGGCCAGCTTCGATATCGAAGGTGACTTTCTGGTTGTCGTTCAGACCGGTCAGGCCGGCGCGCTCAACTGCAGAGATGTGCACGAAGATATCGCGGCCACCATCATCAGGGGCGATAAATCCGAAACCTTTTGTGGAATTGAACCATTTCACGGTGCCATTGGCCATCGTAATTCTCCTTGTTTCCTGCCCGCGACATGCGGCAGGGCGGCTATGTCAGTGCTAGATCGCGACACTGAGCCGTAAGGAGCAGATTCATCGATAGAGATAACGTAACCCGGCCCTCGTAAAGCCTCACGCCACAGCAAGCAAGCTTTATTTCCCCCGGCCTCTGTCCGCCATGTGTCCGGGACGACCGATATCCGGCCCCGAGAGCACGGCTTGCGGTACCGCATTCACCCCCCTTGGGCCGACCGGTCCGGCGCTCCAGACAAGGTCACCGCCTTACAAACCAAGATCCCTGCGCGCAGCAAGGGCCAGCTTGGCGATCAATGCGTCGCTGATCGGCTTGCCGGGGGAAAAGGTGACGCCCATTTTCGTGGGTTTGAGCCCCTCGGCGGCAATGTCGTCGGCATGGGCCGCAATGGCGCCATGGGACACGTAAAGTCCGCATTGCTTGCTGAAGGCCGCATAGCCCGCGATGACGGATTTCCCGAAGCCGAAACCGGGCATGTTGTAGGCGATGATCTCTTCGGCGTCGGGAAGTGCCCTGGCAAGCTGCGCCCGCACTTGACCCAGAAGGGGCCGCAGTGGGTCCGGAGCCGCGGCAATATAGGCGTCATGGTCAATTGGTGTTGTCATGCCCGAATATCATCGACGCGGCGCCTGCGCGCAAGTGGCAGGGGGATCGGCCCCTGCCCCGCCCGCCTCAGACCTTGTAGTAGTCCCGGTACCAGTCGACGAAGCGCTGCATCCCGTCGCGCATGTCGGTCTTCGGCGCATAGCCGGTCAGCCGCTTCAGCAGGCTGGCCTCGGCCCAGGTCGCCGGCACATCGCCGGGCTGCATCTCCATGAAGTTGCAATTGGCCTTCTGTCCCAGCGCGTCTTCCAGCGCGCCGATGAAATCCATCAGCCGGACCTGTTCGGAATTGCCGATGTTGACCACCCGCCAGGGCGCCACCGGGCTCAGGCTGTCGCCGTCCGCGATATCCTCGGGGGCGGCGGGGCGCACCGGTTTCGCGTCGATCAGCAATTCGATGCCGCGCACCAGGTCTTCCACATAGGTGAAGTCGCGCCACATCTCGCCGTTGTTGTAGACGTCGATGGGATCGCCGTTCAGGATCGACCTGGTGAACTTGAAATAGGCCATGTCGGGCCGGCCCCAGGGGCCATAGACGGTGAAGAACCGGAACAGGGTGATCGGCAGCCCGTGGATATGCGCCCAGGCATGGGCCATGGCCTCATCGGCCTTCTTGGTGGCCGCATAGAAGGACATCTGGGTGTCGACCTTGTCGGTCTCGGCATAGGGCATCTTCGTGTTGGCGCCATAGACCGAGCTGGTCGAGGCCATCAGCAGGTGATCGACCTTGTGTTCCAGCGCCAGCGCCATGACGTTGAAGCTGCCGGTGATGTTGGTCTCCAGGTAGGCGCGCGGGTTCTCGATGGAATAGCGCACCCCGGCCTGGGCGGCGAGATGGACGATCACCTCGGGCTGCGCCTGCGCGCCTGCCCGTTCCAGCGCGCCCATGTCCTCCAGCCGCCCGATGATCGGGGTGAAGCCGGGGTGCCGGGCCAGCCGGGCATGGCGGGCCTCCTTGAGGGCGACGTCGTAATAGTCGCTCAGGGCGTCATAGCCGGTGACCTGCCAGCCGGCGGCCAGCAGCCGCTCGCACAGGTGGTAACCGATGAAACCGGCCGAACCGGTGATCAGGGCGCGTCGTGTCATGTTGTGTATCCTGCTCTCTGGTGCCATCGCCAGGCATCGCCGATCATCTGCTCGGGCGTCGAATGCACCGGCTCCCACCCCAGTTCCGCCCGCGCCAGCCGCGAGCCGCAGACCAGGCTGGCCGGATCGCCCGGGCGACGCGGGGCGATGTCATGGGGGACCGTCTCGCCGGTGACCGCTTCCGCCGCCTCGATGATCTCGCGCACGGTCATGCCGCGCCCGGTGCCCAGGCACAGCAGCGGCACGCGGGTGTCGCGGTCAAGATAGTCGATGGCCGCCACATGGGCGTTCACCAGGTCCAGCACATGCACATAGTCGCGCACGCAGGTGCCGTCGCGGGTCGGGTAATCCTCGCCAAAGACCTTCAGCGCGCCGCGGCTGCCGCGGATGGCCTGGATCACCAGCGGAATGAGATGGGTCTCGGGCTGGTGATGCTCGCCCACTTGTGCTGCCGGATCGGCCCCGGCGACGTTGAAGTACCGGAAGGTCAGGGCGCGCAGACCATAGGCCTTCACATAGCCCGCCAGCATCATCTCGACGGCGGCCTTGGTGGCGCCATAGGGCGACATCGGGTTCAGCGGCGAGGTCTCGTCGATCTCCACCCCGTCCAGATCGCCGTTGACCGCACAGGTCGAGGAGAACACCAGCTTGTCGGTGCCGGTGGCGACCATGGCATCGAACAGCGCCTTGGCCGAGCGGAAGTTGTTGTCCCAGTAGCCCGCCGGATCCTGCACCGAGGCGCCGACCTCGATCAGGGCTGCGAAATGCAGAACCGCCTCGGGCTTTACGTCGCGCAGGGCGGCCTCGATGGCGTCACGGTCGCGCAGGTCGCCCGCGATCTTCGGGCCGAATTGCACCGCGTCGTGCCAGCCGGTCTGGAAATTGTCGAAGGTGACGGGCTCATGCCCCGCCGCCACCAGCGCCTTGCAGGCGTGACTGCCAATATACCCGCCGCCGCCGGTCACCAGAATGCGTGCCATATGCCTGCCTCTTCGTCTTGCCTGCCTTCGGGGTAGCGAGGGCCTGCGAGGGGCGCAAGGGGGCGCTGCCCCCTCCGGGCCTGCCGGCCCGTTCACCCCCGGAGTATTTGGACCAAGAAGAATGAGCGCCGTCTCGGAAACGCTCCCGGGGAGCGTTTCCGGCGCGAACGGGCGGAGCCCCATGATGCCTTTCGGTCGCGAACGGAATGTTTCGCGCGCGAAACATCGGCATGCGGGGTGAATGACCGGCTCATTCTTCTTGGTCCAAATACTCCCGCCGGAGGCTCCCGAAGCGGCCAGGGGCGGTGGTCTCGACAGACCGGGAGCACCCTGAACCAGAGGCGCGTTTCGCAGTCTGATTATTTTGATGCGCGTTTCGCGCTTGGCCTATTTTGATGCGCGTTTCGCGCAATAGGCCACGAAGGCGCGGGCCGGGCTGCGCAGGCGGGGGCGGCCGGTGGTCACCCAGTAGCGGCGCCAGTCGGCTTCCAGCGCGTAGACATCCCAGCCCGGCGCCACGGCGCGGGCCTCGTCCAGCGCCTCGGGGGGCAGCGCCGGGCCGTCGCCGGGGTCGATCACAGCGGCGCGCGGGGTGATGCGCACCAGGTCGCCCTCGATCACCTCCAGGCTGTAGTCGGGCAGGGGATCGGCGGCGGCCATGTCGCGGATCATCTTGCGGAACACCCGCAGCGGCGAGGCCGAGCCCGATTTGGCGCAGAGCACCGCCATGGAGATCTGCCAACGCGGCTGCCGCCCGCAATGCTTGCGGGCCAGTTCGTAGACCCGCCGCTCCAGCGGCTTGCGCAGGGAGAAGTAGTCGCGGCTGAGGGTCAGCACCGATTTGCCCAGCACCGCGCGATAGAGCCAGTCCGAGAGCGTCACCGAAACCGAGACCATCCGCCCCGAGCGGGTGCGGCGCACGATCTCCCAGCTTTCCAGCAGGCCGAAGCCGGCGGTGGTGGTGACCTCGGCGGTGGGGATGTTGGTGATGATGCGGGTGCCCGACAGCCGTTCGAAGGCATCGCGCAGGCGGCGGTAGCTGTCGCCGGAGGTTTCGCGGTTGGTGGCCAGCAGCAGGTCGTGGGCGGTCAGCTCCAGCGTCCGCGCCGTCGGCCGGCCGGCGTTCAGCGCCGCCACCAGCTGGCTGATGCAGTAGATCAGCACGTCCTTGTCGTGGATCGTGGCCAGCCCTTTCACCGAAGGCGTGATCTGCACCGAGATGCCCTTGTGATCATAGCTCAGCACCCGCCGGTCGGGGCGTGTGGACAGCGAGAACACCGGGTGTTCCATCGTCGCCATGTCATCCTTGGGGATGGCGGCCACGATATCGCACACGAAGAAATCCGCCAGCGCCGGGGCCGGGGGCGGCCCGAAGGCAGAGGGCGGGCCCAGGGCTGCAGCGGCGGGTTTCGGGCCGGGGGCCTTGGAAACGGAAACCGGCCCCCGGGACGGGGGCGGGGCGGGTTTGGACATCAATCTACTGCTCGTGACGGATTCGTCGTTTTATTTACACTCAGAGTAGAAAGACCCCCGGTGCGGCTCAAGCGGAAGGGAGCGCGGGTTTCGGGGGTCTGGAGTCGGCGGATCGGGGGTTCAGAGTCGGTCTTTCGTGGTTCCGGAGTCGCCAAGGTCTGAAAAAGGGTGGAATCGGCCTTTGATGTCAGCAGCTTGGAGAAATCCACAGGATGCCGTAACAGATATCTAACACATATTCTAACAGACCCGATGGCACCCGCGCCCCTGCGGCGCCTTGGGCACCTGATGGCAAGTGCCTGATTTTTCTTAGAAAACCTAATGGGATGCGCATTTTCCTTTGATATGCCGGGTTTTATGGTAGTCTGGCGAAAACAAAGCATGTCGAGCAGGACATTCCATGAGCAGCACCCCGGCGGATCCGCCGTATTTCAACATCTCACCCGATGCGGCGCTGGCCGATCTGGGCGATCCCGTGGACACCGCCGGCTTTGCCGAGGCCGCCGAAATGGCCTCGCGCGGGCGCGCCGACCTGATGTCGCGGGGGCTGAACCCGGATGGCGCGAAACGGCTGCGGCGGTTCTCGACCTGGGAAATCACCAAGTATCTGATCCCCGTCGCCACCCCGCATTTCCGCCGGGTGCTGAAGGCCAATCCGCATCTGCCGCAGGGCGCCTCGGAAACCGAAGGCGGGGCCAAGTGGTTCACCCTGGACGAGGTGCTGCGCCTGCGCGCCCATTTCGCCGCCGAGGGCTCCAAGACCAAGGAATACCTGCCCTACCGGCCCAAGGGGCTGCCGGCCAAGGTGGTGGCGGTGGCCAACTTCAAGGGCGGCGTCGGCAAGACCTCGACGGCGGCGCATCTGGCGATGTCGGCGGCGCTGGACGGCTACCGGGTGCTGGTGCTGGACCTGGACAGCCAGGGGTCGATGACCTCGATCTTCGGCGGCCAGGTGGCGGACGAATGGCAGACGGTCTTCCCGCTGCTGGCGCGCGATTACGCCGAAAGCCTGCAGGCCGAGAACCGCGCCCGCATGGGCCGGGGCGAGGCGCCGCTGCCGCTGGACGATCTGCTGGCCGAGGCGCTGAAGGTCAGTGCCCGCGATCTGGCGCAGAAGACCCATTGGCCCAACATCGACCTGATCGGGGCGCAGCTGAACCTGTACTGGGCCGAGTTCCAGGTGCCGGTCTGGCGCATGGGGCTGAAGGGCTGGAAGCTGTGGGACGCGCTGCTGAACCGGCTGGAGACCGACGGCATGCTGGAGGCCTATGACGTGGTGATCCTCGATACCCCCCCGGCGCTGGGATATCTGACCATCAACGCGCTGGCGGCCTCGGACATCCTGCTGGTGCCGCTGGGGGCGTCGTTTCTGGAGTTCGACAGTACGGGGCGCTTCTTCGACATGCTGCACGCCACCTTCAGTTCCATCGAAGAGGGCGAGAACCTGGCCGCCCGCGCCCTTGGCACGCCCGAGCTGCGCTTCGAATGGGACGCGGTGCGGGCGGTGGTGACGCGCTTCGATGCCGCCCAGCAGATGGAGATGGCCAACCTGATGCAGGCCTATATCACCCCCTACATGTCGCCCTACCGGCAGGATTTCACCGCGCTGGTGGGCCAGGCGGGCGAGCAGGTGAACGGCATCTACGAGGCCGATTACCGCGACTTCAACCGCGAGACCTACATGCGCGGGCGCGAGACCTTCGACGAGACCTATGCCGCCTTCAAGCGGCTGCTGATCGGCGCCTGGAGGCGGGATGAGCTGGCCGGGGCGTCCCAGGCAACGGACGGTGGGGCAGGGATGTCTTCACCTTCCTTGCGCCATCCTGACCCCCGCCCCAGAAGAGGAGCCGCGTAAATGGCCCGCCGTCGCCTGACCCCCGCCCAGCCCGGCTATCTTGCCCCGGCCCAGAGCCGCCCCGCGCCGGCCCCCGCGGCCACGCCGCGCGCCGTGGCCCCCATCGCCCAGGTCTCGGGCCAATCCGCCGAAGCCGCCGCCCTGCGCGAGATCACCGAAAGCCTGCAGGCCGCCCGCGACGAGGGCCGGATGATCGTCGAGGTGCCGCTGGCCGACATTGCCCAGGGCCACCTGGTGCGCGACCGGATCAGCCTGGATGCCGAGGAAATCGCCGCGCTGAAAGCCTCGATCGCCGCCCATGGCCAGCGCACCCCGGCCGAGATCACGCCGCTGCCCGAGCCCGCCGCGGGCGAGGCCACGCCGCCCTATCGCTTCGGCCTGATCTCGGGCTGGCGCCGCCTGCGGGCGCTGAGCGAACTGTACGAAGACACCGGGGAAGAGCGGTTCTCGACCCTGCGCGCCCTGATCCGCCCGCCCGAGGAGGCCGCCGACAGCTATGTCGCCATGGTCGAGGAAAACGAGATCCGGGTCGGGCTGAGCTATTACGAACGCGCCCGCGTGGTGGCCGAGGCCGCCGCGCGCGGGGTGTTTGCGGACCAGTCGGCGGCGCTGCGCAGCCTGTTCGCCACCGCCAGCCGGGCGAAGCGGTCGAAGATCGGCAGCTTCATCGACATTCACGAGGCGCTTGGCGATCTGCTGAACTATCCCGCCGAGATCCCCGAACGGCTGGGGCTGGCGCTGGTCTCGCGCCTGCGGCTGGGCGATCGCAACGCCATCCGCGCCGCCCTGACCCGCGCGCGCCCGGCCAATGCGGCGGCAGAACTGGCGCTGCTGGAGAAACTGGCGCAACCGCCGAAGACGGATGTTTCGCGCGCGAAACACTCCGGCGAGGTGCTGCGCGACGGGCTGCGCTTTGCCTCGGCCCGCAAGGGACAGAAGATCACCCTGACCCTCAGCGGCCCCGGCGTGGACGACGCGCTGCTGGACCGGCTGCGCCAGGCGATCCGGGCGGCGGAGGGCGGCCAGGGCTGACGCCGCCCGGCGGGCGTATTTTCACCAGGAGTGAGCGCCGTCTTGCAATCGATCCAGGGGATCGATTGAGGCGCGAACGGGCGGAGCCCCAGGCCGTCCGGGAACCTGCCAAGGCGCGCCCCAGGGGCTGACGGGCAGGGTCCGCCCGCGAAAAGGATCAGGCCCGCCGCCGCCTGCGGCGCAGCAGGCCGAGGGCGGCAACCCCGGCCCCGAGGGCCGGCAGGCTGGCGGGCAGGGGGATCTCTGTGCCCAGGGTGGGAAGCTGGCGCACGGTCCATTCCTTGGCGGGTGCCCAGAAGTCTCCACGTGTCTCATAGTAGACTTCCGAAATGAAGATTCTGTCCCATTTCGGGTCCATCGAGGAATCCGGGGAATCCTCTTCCGCATAGATGTTCCAGTCGAGCACCTCATAGTTTGGTCCGAAGGTGAAGCTGGCGACGGTTCCATATGCGATTTCTGTGAAGAGATTCACGGAAAAGTTCCACGAAATCACGCCGTCTGTTTCGATGGAGGTGTCGTCGTAGGGGTACTCGTGCCGGAACACCACGGTGGAATTCTTGAAGCGACCACCATAGGCCGCTTCATCCAGAATGATCGTCCCAGAGAACCCCGCGTACGAATAATGATAACTCTCCCACACCCAGTCGTCATCGCCGGGGCAGGGGCCGGCAGGCTGCGGTGTGTAGGTGCATTCTGCGAGTGTGTCGTAGTAAATCGTATCGCCGTAGTAGCTCAACTTCAGCGTCACCGCGCTGGCGGTGGTGGTGGTGAACAGGGCCGCTGTAATGAGCGGCAGGGTGCTTTTCAGATGCATCGGAAGGTCCTTTTTCGAAATACCTTCAGGATATTCCGGACCGCCACGGGCGACAAGCGGGGGGCGGGCGGGGGTTAACCTGCCTGGCGGCGTGGCCCGTGGTCCGGGGCGCAGACGGCAGCGGCCCGCCGTGTCGCGGGCGAAACAGCGGGCCGTCATGTCATGGGCCGGGGGCGCCCCCGGCCGCCGGGGGGCGGGCCGGGTCAGACCACCTCGATATTGGCGAAGGTGATGTCGTCCACGACAAGATAGCCGTTGCCATTGGTGATGGTGAGTGAGGTGATGTCGTGGAAACCGGTACCGAAGGTGGTGGTGCCGGTGGCCCCGGCGGCCACCGTGTGGGTGGCGCCGTTGGAGGCGGTGAAGGTGACGCCCGTATCGACCCGCGCGATATAGAGCGATTCAAGGTCGAAACTGCCGCCGTCGCCCCGATCCAGCGTGTGGACGGAGTTGCCGTACAGATAGGCTTCCCAATCCGCATCGCTGCCATCGTAGTTCGCGACATGATGGTACTCGCTGGTGGCGAAAAGGGTGAAGCCGTCTTCGATATAGAGTTGGTTGTTCTGGCCCCTGTCGAATTCGATCACATTGGGATCGCTCGCATAGGGCGTGGCGCCTTGCAGATCCTCGAAGATGAGATTGTCGATGGTGAAATAGTCCAGATCCGTGGAGGGGGTGCCGTCGCCGTTGACATTGCCGGTGAAATCCCAATCCACCCAGGCCACATCGGTGAAGACCGCGGCGAAATTCACCGTGCCATAGGAGGCATAGGTCTCGGATCCGGTACCGGTATAGGTGACCGTCTGGGTGGCGCCGTTCGATCCGGTGAAGGTCACCGACCAGCCGTCGCCCTCGTGGTCCCGGAACGTCTCGATATCGAGGGATTTGAGCGAGAAGGTGCCGGTGCCGCCTTCGCCTTCGATCCGGCCCTTGCCCTCGTAATAGGTCGCACTGAGATAGTCATAGTCATAGGAATACACAGCGCCATCCCCGGTCCCTTCCGCCGGGAGATACCAGCCAAGGACGTCATCGCCGATGCCCCGGACCTGCAGCCCGGCATCACTGATATGGATGCTATTGACCCCTTCGGCATTGATCGCGACCCAATAGAAGGCCCCTTCGAAATCCACCACCCCGGACACGCCGTCGTCCGCCCCGTTGATGGTCACGGTGACGGTGGCGGTGTCGGTGTCGCCATTCGCATCGGTCACCTGGTAGGTGAAGCTGTCGAGCAGGGTCTCGCCGGCGTTCAGCGCCTGCACCGCCGGGTTGGCGTTGTCGAGCGCATAGGCATAGCTGCCGTCCGGGTTCAGCACCAGCGTGCCCAGCATGGCCCCGGTGACCAGCGTGACCGCGCCCAGAAGGTCGGGGACGCTGTCGTTGTCCAGCACATTGCCGACGATGGCGGGGCCGTCCTCGTCGACGCTGACGGCATCGTCCACCGCGGTGACCGGATCATCCTCGGGGGTGATTTGCTGCCCGTCCACGAAGATCTCGAGCGCCTCGACACGGGTCACGCGCAGGGTCTGGTTGCCGAAGCTTTCGAAATAGAAGAACTCCTTGACCGCCTCGCCGGTGCCGCCATTGGTGGCCGTGTCGAGGAAGGCCAGGTAGGCGGCGATTTCCAGCTGCACCGCCGGGTCGTTCCAATGGGTGCTGGTCATCAGCAGGCGGATGGTGTCGAGCCCGAGGCCGCCATCATAGGTGTCGGTGGCGCCGTCGTTCAGGGCCACGTCATAGACCAGGAGATCATCGCCGCGCCGGCCGCGTACGATGTCGTCGCCGGCGCTGCCGGCGAGCATGTCACCCTGGCGGGTGCCGTGAATGTCTTCGTCTGAGGGGGTACCAGCATAGATAATTCCAGGCATGGTCAGCATTCCTTCCATACAATAAAAATGTATAAAAAAAATGCGTTACGCCAATATCGAGCCAAGCTAATGCTTGCTCTCGCATCTGAGTCCTGTCAACAGGATTCCGCAACGTCAGGAAGGATCTGCCCCCGGCCTGTGCCGGGGAGCAAGGGTCAGCGGTCGGCGGCGCGCTGGTAGGCGTCGATCAGCGTGTCGACCTGGTAGTCCCAGCTCAGTTCCGTCTCGACGCGGTTGCGGCCGATGCGGCCCATTTCGGCGGCGCGCGCGGGATCGTCGATCAGCGACAGGATCTTGTCGGCCATGTCGGTGGTGTTGTTGGGTTCGGCGTACAGCGAGGCCTCCTGCGCGCTGTAGCGGCCCTCGGTCACCTCGAACTGCACGATGGGTTTGGAAAACGCCATGTATTCGAGGATCTTGTTCATGGTCGATTTGTCGTTCATCGGGTTCACCCGGTCCGGGTTCACGCAGACATCGGCCGACGACAGCACCTCGAACAGTTCCGCATCGGGGGCGCGGCCGGTGAAGGTCACATGGTCTTGCAGCCCCAGATCGCGGGTCATGGCCTTGAGGTCGTCCAGCGCCGGGCCGCCGCCCACCAGCACGAATTGCACGTCGCGGCCGCGGTCGAAGACGATCTCGCGCGCCGCTTCCAGCAGCAGGTCGATGCCCTCCTGGTCGCCCATCACGCCGACATAGCCGACCATGGCGGCGCGGCCCTTCTTCCAGGCCGGGTTGGGCGGCATCACGTGCAGCCGGTTCAGGTCGGGGCCCGAGCGGACCACGAAGATGTCTTCGGGCTTCTTGCCGCCGCGCTCCATCGCGATCTGGCGGTAGGACTGGTTGGTCGAGATCACCACGCCCGCCGACCAGAAGTTCAGCTTCTCGAACAGCACCATCAGCTTCCAGAAGAAGCCGCGCTTGTTGAACTTGGCTTCATAGAGCTCGGGATTGATGTCGTGATGGTCGAAGATGTACTTCTTGCCCAGCAGCTTGAACGGCCAGGCCACCAGGAAGATCAGGTCCGGCGGGTTGCAGCCCTGCAGCGTGTCGAAGCCGTGCTTGCGCAGGATCTTCCACGCCAGCCGGGTTTCGTGGAACAGGGCAGCGCCGTATTCCAGCAGGTAGCCCGAGGCGCCCTTGGCATCCAGCGGCAGCTTGTGGCGGTAGATATGGACGCCGTCCAGTTCCTCATACGGGGCTTCATAGCCCTTGCCGGTGGGGCAGATCACGCTGACCTGCGCGCCCGCCGCCGTCAGGGTCCGGCATTCGTGCCAGACCCGGCGGTCGAAGGGCAGGGGCAGGTTTTCCACGATGATCAGGACCTTGCGTCCGGCCAAAGGCCTGTCGACCCGGACGGCTTCCATCCGGGGCATTTCGGTAAACTGACCGTCCATCACACACTCCATTCCGTCACTGATCGCCCCCCGGTTCAGGCTGCTCAGGGCAAACGGCCCAGATCGCGCAGGTCCGTTGCCGCGGGCAGATCCAGGTCCTCTACTGTCGCATTGGTCGCGATCACACGCGCATAGGCTGTACCCTCTGCGGTGGGCTTGTCCACCAGCAATGCCTCGATTCGGGGCAGTTTCGAGAAGGCATAGCCCAGATTCGTTCCCATCAGCTTTTCGGAATCGACCCCCGGATCATAGATATCCAGGTCATATCCCGAGGCCAGCAGCTTGCGCGCCAGGTCGACATTGGGGCTTTCGCGCAGATCGTCGGTGCCGGCCTTGAAGGCCAGACCGGCCAGCAGCACCCTGGCGCCCGGCTCCAGCCCTTCGACCGCGTATTCGTACATGCGGTGCTTGTGGGCCTCGTTCGAGCGGATCAGGCTTTCCACCAGCGGCATGTTCGAGCCGCTGTCGACGCCGATATATTGCAGCGCGCGCACGTCCTTGGGCAGGCAGGAGCCGCCGAAGGCGCCGCCCGGACGGGTGTAATAGGGCGAGATGTTCAGCTTGGTGTCGGATTTGAAGATCTCATGCACCGTGGAGGCCTTGATGCCGAGGTTCAGGCAGACCCGGCCGATCTCGTTGGCATAGGCCACTTTCACCGCGTGCCAGGTGTTGTCCACGAACTTGGTGAACTCGGCCTCGCGGTAGCCGACCTGGAAGGTGGGCGCGGTGATATTGGCGTTGAGCTCTTCCATCTGCGGGTTGGGCTGGCCGTCCCGGGTGCCGATGACGATCTTGGGCGGCTCGAAGTAATCCTTCACCGCCGAGCTTTCGCGCAGGAATTCGGGGTTGTAGACCAGTGCCGCCGCCGCGTCGGTCTTCTCGCCCAGCACCGCCATGAAGATCGGGTGGATCAGCTCCTCGACCGAGCCGGGGCGGATGGTCGAGCGATAGGCGACGGTCAGCGGCCGCGCCCGGTTCGGATCCAGCGCCAGGGCGATCTGGTGCGAGACATCGGCGATGTAGCCCATGTTGTGCGAGCCGTCCGACGCCGAGGGGGTGCCGACGCAGACGATGGCCAGGTCGGCGTCATCCAGGTGGCTGCCGATCTCGGTGTCGGCGGTGATCCGGCCCTTGGCCAGACCGTCCTTGAGCATCTCTTCGACGCCCGGTTCCAGGATCGGCGGGATGCCGTCACGGATCGCCTGCACCTTCTTCAGGCTGACATCGATGCCTGTAACCTCGTGCCCTTCGCTGGCGATACAGCAGGCGGCGGTGAACCCCACATAGCCCAGCCCGAAAATGACGACCTTCATGAACACTCGTTCCTTCACGCAAAGATAACCAGATACGGGGCATTGCCTATCAGACTGTGAGCGCTGACGCGACGGGGCAGGCGCAGGACACGCAGCGGTAATATGGCGCGGCCCGGCTCTGGACAGAAAACCGCGCGGCTCGCTACTGTCCGGCGCACCACCCGCCGCCGCGCGCGCGGCCCGAACCGGGTGTGACATGAAAAGAGGTTGAGGATGAGTGATGTACGTACCGCCCCCCAGGGGGACTACAAGAAGGCCCGGCGCACCGGGCTGAACCGGCTGGCCGGGGTGCGGCACCTGATCGTCGAGACCTACCGCTGGTACTATACCCGCGTCTGGGGCATGGACATTCATCCCTCGGCGCAGTTTTCCCTGTCGGCCAAGTTCGACCGCACCTATCCCAAGGGGGTGCACGTGGGGAAGAATTCCTATGTCGCCTTCGAAAGCCGCCTGCTGTGCCATGACCGCACCCGCGGGCTGTACCTGCACACCCGCGTGGGCGAGAACTGCTTCATCGGCGGCCGCAGCCTGATCCTGCCCGGGGTCGAGATCGGCGACAATTGCGTGGTGGGCGCGGGCTCGGTGGTGACCAAATCGGTGCCGCCGCGCTGCGTGGTCGCCGGCAACCCGGCAAAGATCCTGCAGGAAGGCATCGAGGTCGGCGCCTATGGCCGCTTTGCCAGCGCCGATGAGACCGAAAGCAAGCTGGTGGAGCAGGGGCTGGTCTGACCCCCGCGCCTGCCCTTGCGGAACATCGTTCCGGAAAACCCCGTTCTGACGAAAAACCGGGCACCGCCCCCGGTCTGTGTGCGGCGTTGGTAATGCTGCGCGCAACCTTCCCGTGCGTCACCGGCGTATTCCGCCGGAACGAAAGCAAAATTCCGCTCAGAACCCAGGGTTAACCAAGGGGCGGGGTCGCGTCGCGGCGGCGATCCGGGCATATCCACCCCGAGGAAGAATTCTTCACCAAGAGCACATTGCCATCGCCTGCGAAGCCTTTGGATTCGCAGGAGGGAGATGTGTTGTCGCGTAACGAGAGGACAACTGTCATGGCCACACATGTGGTAACCAACGCCGCCCAGCTTCACACCGCCTTTGCCCGCGCCGCCGACGGCGACCGGATCGAACTGGCGGGCGGAAATTATTCCGCCGTCAACCTGCAGGGACGGGATTTCGCCCAGGGGCTGACCATCACCTCGGCCGACCCCAACGACCGCGCGGTGCTGGCCACCTCGCTGGAGGTCCAGAACTGCAGCGGCGTCACCATCGAGGGGCTGGATGTGGATGCCGCCAGCATGGCGCCGAATTTCAGCTGGAACCGGGTGCAGATCCGCTCCAGTTCCGACATCACCCTGCGCGACATGCTGATCGACGGCTATGTGCCCGGCCCCGGCGATGGCGCGGTGGACCCCACGACCGCGGCCGCGACCCGCAACAGCATTCTCGACGGCATGGGCTATGAGAACGGGCTGCTGCTGCGCAACACCCAGGACGTGGTGATCGAGGATGTCGAGATCGCCAACCTGCGCGTGGCCGTGCGCCTGAACGGCACCCAGGACACCACCATCACCGGGATGGAGCTGCGCGATTGCCGTGAAGGGGTGAATTTCAACGATGCCACCGACCTGCTGATCGAGAACAGCTATTTCCATGATCTCAAGCCCTGGTACGACCCGGATGGCACCTCGGGCGATCACCCGGATTTCATCCAGTTCTGGGGCGTGAACTCGACCACCGGGGTGAACGGGATCACCATTCAGGACAACATCTTCTACCAGCCCGAGGGATCGCGCGCGCAGACCATCTTCGGCCATCTGAAGAAGGCACCCGCCGGAGTCACCGCCAGCGATTTCACCATCACCGGCAACACCATCATCAACGGCTCGGCCAATGCCATCAAGCTGGCCCATACCGATGACGTGGATATCTCGGGCAACATCCTGCTGCCCAATTCCGACACGCTGCATTACAGCAATTTCCCGCGGATCTCGTTGAATGGCGTGGACAATGTGCAGATCACCGGCAACACCCTGCTGCCGCGCCACAACGGCGATATCCTGAACCTGGACGCGGGGGCGATGGCGGCCCAGAACGTCACCGAAAGCGGCAATACCCTGCTGTCGCAGAACCCGGCATCGCCGAGTTTCTGGGGCTCGCTTCATGACCAGATCCTCAACACCCTGCCGTCCGGCGGCACCGGCGGCACCGGCGGTGGCGGGACCGGCGGTGGTACGGGCGGTGGCGGCACCGGCGGTGGTACGGGTGGCGGGACAGGTGGTGGTGGCACCGGCGGCGGGACGGGCGGTGGCGGCGGCGCCGTGACCCCGCCGACCACGACCTATCCCATCGATCCCGATACGATTTACGACACCGCGGTGCGCGTCACCGGCTCTAACCGCAAGGACAAGCTGAGCGACCGCGGTCTGGCGCCGGATGAGATCGGGCATCTGCGCGGGTTGAACGGCAATGACAAGCTGACCGACACCGGCGGCCATGACATCCTGGAGGGCGGCAAGGGCGCCGACCATTTCCTGTTCGATTTCCGCAAGTCCACGGGCGAGGACACCTATGACCTGGTGATGGATCTGACCTTCCGCGACGGCGATGTCCTGCGCCTGATGACCGACCAGGCGGGCACCTTCACCGACGCCCTGGATCCGGGCAACCGGATGCATGTGTCGCCGGGCGGCCACAGCGTGACCCTGGACAGCCTGGCCGATCTGACCGAGCTGCTGCTGGCGCCCGAAGTCAGCGTCACCGCCAATGGCGACGGCTCGGGCGTGGTGCTGGCGCTGCAGGACGATGACACCCATTACATCGAACTGCAGGGCATCCTGATGAGCGACCTGGGCTGACGGCCGCCCGAGATCCGGGGGTCAGGCGTCGCGGCGCCTGATCCCGACCCGCGCCGGGGAATACAACCTGTGCGTGTCATCTCAAATCGTCTATTACTCCTATGCGTGTGCGGGCAGCATCCGGTTCCGGAAGAGAATCGGCTGTGGGGGCGCCGATCTCGTACAACTGGGGGCATTACAGAATGACGACTTTTCAGGTGACGACGGCGGCCGGGCTTGTGGCCGCCTTCCAGGGGGCGGCCGATGGCGACCGCATCGAACTGGCCGCGGGCGATTACGGTGCCGTGGTCCTGAAGAACCGGGCCTTCGCCCAGGACATCACCATCACCTCGGCGGATCCCAACGACCGCGCGGTGCTGACCGAGACGCTGCTGATCCGCGCCGCCAGTGGTATCACCGTCGAAGGCATCGACCTGGAGGCCGCCAGCCTGGCCCCCACCCGCAACACCAGCCGGGTCCAGTTGCGCGACAGCGCCGACATCACCCTGCGCGACATGACCCTGACCGGCCATCTGCCCGACGCCACCGAGGGCACCGATCCCGACAGCGCCGCGGCCACCCGCAACATCCCGCTGACCGGCTATGGCTATGAATTCGGCCTGCTGGTGCGCGACACCGACGGCGTGGTGATCGAGGATCTGGAGATCACCGACGTGCGCACCGCCCTGCGCCTGAACGGGGTGGACGGCATCACCGTCAGCGGGCTGGAGCTGCATCACACCCGCGAGGGCGTGAACCTGAGCGATGTCAGCACCCTAGTGATCGAGGACAGCTATTTCCACGACCTGACGCCCTGGCGCGACCCGGACGGCAACACCGGCGACCACCCGGATTTCATCCAGTACTGGGGCACGAATTCGGCCAGCGGCCTGCAGGGGCTCACCATCCGCGACAACATCTTCTACCAGCCCGAGGGCGCGCGGTCGCAGTCGATCTTCGGCCATCTGGACGGGGCGCCCGCCGGCGTCACCTCCAGCGATTTCACCATCACCGGCAACACCATCATCAACGGCTCGCCCAACGCGATCTCGATCTACGACACCACCAACGTGGTGATCGCCGACAATATCGTGCTGCCCAACGGCGAGGATCTGACCCATACCGAATACCCCAGGATCATCCTGGTGGATGTGGATGGGGCGGTGGTGACCGGCAACACGCTGGTGCCCTATTGGGACGGCAGCGTGCTGAACCTGGACGCGGCGGAAATGGCGGCGATGAATGTCACCGAAAGCGGCAACACCCTGCTCTCGCTGGACCCGGCGGCGCCGGATTACTGGAAGATCCTGCACGATCAGCTGCTGGCCACGCTGCCCGGCCAGCCGGGGCCGCCCGACACCGGCGTGCCCGGCGATGCGGTGGTGCTGGCGGGCACGACCGACAACGACGTGCTGACCGACCGGGCCACCGACCAGGGCCAGGTCACCCATATCCAGGGGCTGGAGGGCAACGACAAGATCACCGACACCGGCGGCGATGACTGGCTGGAAGGCGGCCTGGGCGCCGACCGGTTCATCTTCGACAATCGCAAGAGCGGCGATGCGGCCTCGGCCGATGTGGTGATGGACCTGGATTTCGCTGCCGGCGACAGCCTGCGCTTCCTGACCAGCCTGGCGGGCAGCTTCACCGACACCCTGGATCCGTCCAACACCCTGAACGTCAACAGCAACGGCACCAGCGTGACGCTGAACAGCCTGGCCGACCTGGTCGAACTGGCCGCCGGCACCAGTGTCGCCATCGCCGCCAATGCCGATGACAGCGGCGTGGTGCTGACGGTGCAGGATGCGGCGGCGCATGAGGTCGAACTGCTGGGCATCCTGATGAGCGACCTGGGCCTGGCCTGAGCGATCGGGCGCGGCGCGCGGCCCCCCCCTCTGGCCTGCGCCCGTCCCATCCCGCGTTCATTTTTTACCGCGGGATGGGTCACAAGACGCCCTATACGTGTATAAGGGGGAGAGGATTTTTTAACCGTATGCGTGTGCCGGTGGTATTCGAGCCGGCGGTGGGGCCTGTTTCCGATGCGGTTTTTTGAAGGGGTGCAATGCCATGGCGACTTTCGTGGTGACCGATACCGTTGAACTGGACGCGGCATTTCAGGCCGCGGCCGACGGGGATCGGATCGAACTGGCGGGCGGAGATTACGCGATCTCGGTCAGCCTGACGGGGCGGGATTTCGCCACCGGCCTGACCATCGCTTCGGCCGATCCCAACGATCGCGCGGTGCTGACCGAATCGCTGCTGATCGAGAATTGCAGCGGCATCACCTTCGAGGGCATCGACCTGCAAGCGGCGACCCTGGCGCCGAACTACAGCTGGAGCCGGGTGCAACTGCGCAACAGCAGCGACATCACCCTGCGCGACATGCTGATCGAGGGCCATATTCCCGATACGATCGAGGGCACCGATCCCGACAGCGTCGCGGCAACGCGGGATATTCCCCTGACCGGATATGGCTATGAATTCGGCGTGCTGGCGCGGAATGTGGACGGGCTGGTCATGGAAGGCGTCGAACTGGCCGACCTGCGCGTCGGGCTGCGCCTGAACGGCGCCACGAATGTGACCATCGACGATCTGGACCTGCATCACACCCGCGAGGGGGTGAATTTCAACGATGTCACCAACATGGTGATCGAGAACAGCTATTTCCACGACCTGAACCCCTGGTACGATCCCGATGGCAACTACGGCGATCATCCGGACATGATCCAGTACTGGGGGGTGAACTCTGCCTCCGGCGTGCATGGGATCACTATCCGGGACAATTTCTTCTACCAGCCGGAAGGGGCGCGGTCGCAATCGATCTTCGGCCATCTCAACAAGGCCCAGGCCGGGGTGACGGCCACGGATTTCCTGATCACCGGCAACACCATCATCAATGCCTCGGCCAATGCCATCAAGATCTCGGATGTCGTGAACATGGAGATCTCGAACAACATCCTGCTGCCCAATGCCGAGGATCTAACCTACAGCGATTACCCGCGGATCTCGCTGCTGGACGTGGACAACGTGCAGATCACCGGCAACACCCTGCTGCCGCGCAACAACGGCAAGATCCTGAACCTGAACGCCACCGAGATGGCGACGATGAATGTCACCGAAAGCGGCAACACCCTGTTGTCGCCGACCCCGACGGACGTGGATTACTGGAAGCACACCTATGATCAGGTGATCGCGACCCTGCCCTATATCTACACCGATCCCGGTCCCGACACTGGCGGCGGCGGCGGGACCGATCCCAACGATCCCACCGGCGGCGACGGTCTTGTGGATGCGATCCTGATCACCGGCACCGCGGCGAATGACAGCCTGACGGACCGGGCCTACAGCCATGACGCGGTGAACCATTTCCAGGGTCTGGCCGGGAAGGACAAGCTGACCGACACCGGCGGCGACGATATCCTGGAAGGCGGCCTTGGGGCGGATACCTTCATCTTCGACAACCGCAAGAACGGCGACGAGGTGTCCCACGATCTGGTGATGGATCTGAATTTCAGTGATGGCGACCGGTTGCGGATCATGAACAACCAGCCCGGCAGTTACAGCGATGACCTGGATCCGTCCAACAACATGATCGTGTCGCCGAACGGCTCCAGCGTCACCCTGCGCAGCCTTGCCGACCTGGTGGAACTGCAGGCCGGGGCCACGGTCGATATCGCCGCCAATGCGACCGACACCGGGGTGGTGCTGACGATCCATGACGATGTGGACAAATACATCGAACTGCAGGGCATCCTGATGAGCGACCTGGGCCTGGGCTGAGCTCAGGCTTCCGGTTCAGGCGCCGCGCAGCGCCTGTCCCAGCATCCAGCCCGCCCGCGCCGCGCGCAGGCGCAGCAGCGTGGCCGCGCCGCGGCGGCGTTCCAGCGGGCTGGCCAGCTTGTCCGAGCCCAGCACTTTCGGCAGATGCGCCAGCCCTGAGATCAGCACGACCCCGGCCCGCAGCGCCCATTTCACCCGCGCCGCGGGGCTGGTGCCGTTCAGGTGGAACCCCTCCAGCGTGGTGCGTTTCCATTTCTTGGCCAGCGCCGCCCAGTCCTGCCGCGTCGGATGGCTGACCGCCAGTTCGTCGGCATAGACCAGATCGTGCCCCCTGGCGGTGGCGCGGAAGCACCAGTCCATGTCTTCCGACAGCCCGACGATCAGCGGGCCGACATCGTCGAAGACCGCGCGTGAGGTCAGCAGGTTGGCGGTGACGGAAAACCCCTTGTCCTGCACATAGCTGCGCTGGTGGAAGGCAAAGACCGTCTCGAAGGCCTCGGCGCCCGAACGGGGGGGCGGGGTTTCATCGAAGGTGTCCACCCGCCCGCCGGTCAGCCCGGCCTTGCCCGCCAGCCGCAGGGCGGTCTCCAGCCAGTCGGGGGCGGGTACGCAATCGCTGTCCAGAAAGGCGATCAGCGGTGCCGTGGTCTCGGCGACCCCCCGGTTGCGCGCCGCCGCCGCGCCCTTGGTGGGCTCGGTCACAAAGCGCACGCCCGGATGGGCGGCCTGCAACGGGCCCAGGTCGCAGGGGCTGGCGTTGTCGGCGACCACCGCTTCGACGTCCCGGTGCGCGGCCAGCTGCGGGGCCAGCGCCGACAGGCAGCGGCCCAGACGTTCGGGATCGTTGTAATGGGGGATGATGACGGCCAGCCGTGGCGGGGCGGGGTCGGTTTGTGGAGCGGGGGCGGTTTCAGGGGCGGGGTCGGTTTCAGGAGTGGGGGGAACAACTTCGGACACTGGGAACACCTCGGGATCGGAACCTGCCGCCCTTGTGCCAAATTGCGCGGGTCGCGCCTAGGGTCATGGTGATGCGGCGGCGGCAGCGGGGCAGTGGGGTCCCTTTGCCCCGCGCGCCACCCTGCACGCCGGGTGGGGACAAATACGACTGTTCTAGGCTCCTATGCCAGGCTGGTATTGCCCCGCGGGGTTTCGTAACCTTGACACATGACGCTCACTCAAGCAGCTGAATTGGCCACAATAATTGGTGTGGTGGTAGCAGGGATTGGCCTAATCTATGCGGCAATCCAAATTCGGAAGAATGCGCGAATTTCCGAAGGTCAGTTTCTTCTCGAACTCACCAAGATGTTCAAGGAGCATGATGCGGTTCATATCAAGCTTCGACCGGCGGGTGATTGGCAGAAGGGTGATCAAGACCCTAGTACGCTGGACGACTGGGCAGCCGTTGATGCCTACATGGGGCTTCTTGAGCGGTGTGAAGTGCTGATGAGGCAGAAGTCACTCAACCCAGAGGTATTTGCGAGCATGTTTGCGTACAGGGTCGATAACCTGTTGGCACAAGAAGCAATCGTTGGGGGAAAGCTGGTTGGCGACGAGTGCACTCATTGGGCCGACTTCATCAAGCTTGCCAAGCGACTGAGAGACATGGATGCGTTGCATCAGGACCTGCCCAAGGGAATAAGATAGGCGCTTTCTGGATCTGCCCGGTGATCGAACGCCCCGGTGCAACCTACCGATCTGGAGCAGAAAAACTCCCCGTATCCGCATCGCCTGCCACACAGCGCGCCCCAGACACGTTTCCGGATGCGCATGGGGGCGCCGTGTCAGAGGCCCTCCGCCCCCCACGGCCTGATCTGCGCAAACATCTTGTTGGGATGTGACGGCGCGGGCCGGGGCGGGCGGTGCCATGATTCACATCAACGACTTTTTCGACATATTATGTAAACATCTGAATACGTGTCTGGCCTGAATGCCACACGATCTGATCAGGGGGGGACAGCAATGCAAATTACCGCAGGAAATGAACACAGCACCGGGCGCGCGCCATTGGATCGGCTGTGCAGATGCGCCGGCGCCCTTGCCCTGGCTTCGGTCGTTCTGGCGGGCCTGTCCGTACCGGGTGCGGCGGCGACGCTGAAGGTGTCGCTCAGCATTCCGCAGCTGACAGTCAGGGCAGACATGGACGGCCCGGGGGACAATACCGCAGAGGCCTATGTTTCTGGCGGTATTGGGTATTCAGCTATCTATCCCCAAATTCTAGGGCGTTATCGTACGGGCACATTCAAGGCCAAGGAGGACAGAAGGGTTTTCCCGGACTGGTCCATCGTGCGCGCCATTGATCCCAGGCTCTATACCCAGAATTACGGGTATTCCGTGCCTATCAGCATCCATCTTCGCGACAAGGACATCCGGCGGGATGACCGGATCGATATCAACCCCGCTCGCCGGGTGAGCGGTCTGGTCTTTTTCTTCGATCTTCAGACCCAGGCCATGTCGATCAGCAGCCCGAAGACCGGGAATGCCGGCGAAAACGCCACCATCTATTTCGACATGTTCTCGCAGCCGCTGGTGTATGACTTCAACGTGGACAGCCGTGCGGCCCCGCAGGGGAATGGCTGGCTCTATACCTATGATTTCCAGAACCTGTCCTCCAGCCATTACGACATCACCAATGTGGTGCTGAAAGGGCTGGGAAACATCTCGCTGACTCTGGCGCCCGGGGCCTCCATCCAGGTGAGCCGCTGGTCAAGGCACGAACCGGGCCGGGCGCTTGCCACCGGTCTGTATTCGGATCTGGATCAGACGGTGCGGACCCAATACGTGGAGGCGCCCGTTCCCCTGCCGGCCTCGCTGGTGCTGCTGGCGGGATCGCTTGCCGCGCTGGCCTTTCAGGGCCGGGTCCGGCGCAAGGTCTGCGGTCCGGCCTAGGGTCCGGCCCGCGGCACGGCCGCCGCCTCTCGTCTTTCGCGCGGCGGTCTTGGGGGCATTGGCACCAGCGGCCAATGCCCTTTTCACTGCATCAATCCGTCCTCTGGCCGCCAAGGGTTACTCTGCTGTTAGGTGCAACCTGGGCTTGTCCTGTGTTTTGCAGGTCCGCGTGATATGTTAGATGGTGCAGGCGGGGACGGCGCGCTCCGCGAGATATGGGCGAGTAGCATGCGTGATTTTCCCCTGGGCGTGGTGATCGTCGCCTTCAATTCCGGTGGCGAGGCGGTGGATTGCGCCGAAAGCCTGCTGGCGGCGGCAACGGCTGCGGGGGTGCGGCTGCGCGTGGCGCTGGTGGACAATGCCTCGGGCGATGACACCGTGGCGCGGCTGCGCGGCTGGGCTTCGGGCGAAACCCCCTATGCCGCCCCCGTCAACCTGCCCTTCGATCTGACCCCTGTCGCCAAGCCGCTGGCGCTGCGCGAAGGGGGTGCCGACCTGGCCGCCGATCCCGAGGCCCGGCTGACCCTGTTGCACAATACTGCCAACCGCGGCTTTGCCGGCGGCGTGAACGTCGGGCTGGCCTATCTGGCGCAGTTTTCCGATATCGAGCATTTCTGGGTGCTCAACCCCGACAGCGTGGTGCCGCCCGAGGCCCTGACGGCGCTGGTCGACACCCTGCCGAATGCCGGGGATTACGCGCTGATGGGCGGGCGGGTGACCTATCTGGATCCCTCCGACATGATCCAGATCGACGGCGGCAAGGTGAACATGGCCACCGGCGTGACCGCCAACATCCACCTGGGCCTGTCGCACAACGACACCCCGCCGCCAGCCTCGGCAGAGCTGGATTTCATCATGGGCGCCAGCATGATCGCCTCGCGCGCCTTCTATGAAGAGGTCGGCCCGATGCGCGAGGAGTATTTCCTGTATTACGAAGAGGTCGACTGGGCCATGCGCCGGGGCGACCGGCCGCTGCTGTTCTGCGAGGGTCTGCGGATCTATCACCACGCCGGCAGCTCGATCGGGTCGCCGACGCTCAGCCGTCTGGCCTCGCCGTTTTCGCTGTATTTCAAGCATCGCGGCCGGATGATGTTCCTGCGCCGCTTCGCCCCCAGGCGCAGCCTGCTGACGGGCTATGCCTATACGCTGGCCTATGCCGCGCGGCTGCTGCTGCGCCACCGCGCCCCCGAAGAGGCGCACGCGGTGCTGGCCGCCGCCTTCGGGCTGACCCCGCCGGCCTCGGTGCGCGCCCGGCTGAGCGGGCCG
Organism: Fluviibacterium sp. S390; assembly: GCF_049800695.1. Lineage (NCBI taxonomy): Bacteria > Pseudomonadati > Pseudomonadota > Alphaproteobacteria > Rhodobacterales > Paracoccaceae > Meridianimarinicoccus > Fluviibacterium sp. S390. The sequence goes on from NZ_JBNAFN010000025.1 coordinate 26,764, forward strand.
GCCGCCGAGATCGCCTTTGCCGCGCCAAAGCGCACCGCCCTTCTGTAAACCTGTCCGGGGGACGCCCCCCGAAACCGATCCAAGAGAGATCCCATGTCGACCCTGACCTGTTTCAAGAGCTATGACGTCCGCGGCCAGCTGGGCGTGAACCTGGATGCCGGCATCTGCCACCGCATCGGGCGCGCCTTCGCGCAGGTGATGCAGCCCGGCCTGGTGGTCACCGGCCGCGACATCCGCGAAAGCTCGGCCGAGTTGCAGGCGGCGCTGATCGCCGGGCTGCGCGACGGCGGGGCGGATGTGATCGACATCGGGCTGTGCGGCACCGAGGAGGTCTATTTCGCCACCACCCATTACGAGGCCGGCGGCGGGCTGATGGTGACGGCCAGCCACAACCCCATTGATTACAACGGCATCAAGATGGTGCGCGAAGGCTCGCGCCCGGTGTCGGGCGACAACGGGCTGAACGACATCCGCGACCTGGCCTACAGCCAGGATTTCGCGCGGGTCGCCGCGACAGGCAGCCTGCGCCTGGAAGACCCGCGCGCCGCTTTCGTTGACCGGGTGCTGTCCTTCATCGACCCGGGCAGCCTGACGCCGCTGAAGATCCTGGTCAATGCCGGCAATGGCGTCGCCGGGCCAGCCTTCGATGCCATCGCAGGCAAGCTGGAGGCGCTCGGCGCGCCGCTGAGCTTCGTGCGCATGCACCACGATCCCGACGGCACCTTCCCGAACGGCATCCCCAACCCGCTGCTGCCGGAAAACCAGCCGGTGACGGCGCAGGCGGTCCGCGACCATGGCGCCGATTTCGGGGTGGCCTGGGACGGGGATTTCGACCGCTGCTTCCTGTTCGACGAAACCGGGGCCTTCATCGACGGCGAATATATCGTTGGCCTGCTGGCGGCGGCCTTTCTGGCCACGGAACCCGGCGCCAGCATCGTGCATGACCCGCGCGTGATGTGGAACACGCTGGACGTGGTCGGGCAGGGCGGCGGCACGGCGGTGGTGTCGCGCACCGGGCACGCGCTGATCAAGGCGCGGATGCGCGAGGTCGACGCGGTCTATGGCGGCGAGATGTCGGCGCATCACTACTTCCGCAACTTCATGTATTGCGACAGCGGCATGATCCCCTGGCTGAAGGTGGCCGAGCACATGGCGATGACCGGCCAGAGCCTGTCGTCGCTGGTGGCGCAGATGCGCGCCGATTTCCCCTCGTCGGGCGAGATCAACTTCCGGCTGGACGATCCCGACGCCGCGCTGGCCGCCATCGAGGCGCGCTTCGGCCCCCTCGCCACCGATACCGACCGGCTGGACGGGCTGAGCCTGAGCTTTCCCGACTGGCGGATGAACCTGCGCAAGTCCAACACCGAACCGGTGCTGCGCCTGAACGTGGAAACCCGCGGCGACCGCGCCCTGCTGGACGCCCGCGTCGATGAGTTGCGCAGCCTGATCACCTCGGCCTAAGGTTCCGCCGCCCGCCTTCGGAATGTCGCGGCGGCGGGCGCGGACAGCAAAAGGAGCCCCGCCCATGAAACTGGCAATGATCGGAACCGGCTATGTGGGGCTTGTGTCGGGGGTCTGTTTTTCCGACTTCGGCCATGCGGTCACCTGTGTCGACAAGCAGGCCGCCAAGATCACCGCGCTGGATGCAGGCCAGGTGCCGATCTATGAACCGGGGCTGGACGATCTTCTGGCGCGCAACGTGGCCGCCGGGCGGCTGTCGTTCACGCTGGATCTGGCCGCCGCGCTGAAGGGGGCCGATGCGGTCTTCATCGGTGTCGGCACCCCGACCCGGCGCGGCGACGGCCATGCGGATCTGACCTATGTCTATGCCGCCGCCCGCGAGATCGCCCATGCCATGGACGGCTACACGGTGGTGGTGACCAAATCGACGGTGCCGGTGGGCACCAACCGCGAGGTCGCCCGGATCATCGCCGAAGAGGTGCCCGGCGCGCAGTTCGACGTGGTCTCGAACCCCGAGTTCCTGCGCGAAGGTGCCGCGATCGAGGATTTCATGCGCCCCGACCGCATCGTCGTCGGCGTCGAATCCGAGCGCGCCCAGGAGGTCATGGCCGAGATCTATCGCCCGCTGTCCCTGCGCGAGGCACCCATCGTCTGGACCGGTCTGGAAAGCGCCGAGATGATCAAATACGCGGCCAATGCCTTTCTGGCCACGAAGATCACCTTCATCAACGAGATCGCGGCGCTGTGCGAAAAGACCGGCGCCGACGTGCAGGCGGTGGCCAAGGGCATGGGCATGGACGGGCGCATCGGCAACAAGTTCCTGCATGCGGGGCCGGGCTATGGCGGCTCGTGCTTTCCCAAGGACACCAGCGCGCTGGCCCGCATCGGCCAGGAACATGCCGCCCCGCAGCGCATCGTGGAAACCGTGATCGCGGTGAACGAGGCCACCAAGCGGGCGATGGTCGACAAGGTGCTGGACCTGTGCGGCGACAGCGTGGCGGGCCAGAAGGTGGCGGTGCTGGGGGTGACCTTCAAGCCCAACACCGACGACATGCGCGACGCGCCCGCGCTGACCATCGTGCCGGCGCTGATCGGGCGCGGTGCCAAGGTGCATGTGGTCGATCCGCAGGGCCAGCGCGAGGGCGCGGGTCTGTTGCCCGGCGTGGTCTGGGACGACGATCCCTATGAGGCCGCCCGCGATGCCGCGGCGGTGGTGCTGCTGACCGAATGGAACGAGTTCCGGGGTCTGGACCTGGCGCGTCTGGCACAGGTCATGGCGACCCCGCGGCTGGCCGACCTGCGCAATGTCTTCAGCCCCGAGGCGGCGCGCGAGGCGGGCTTTGCCTATGTTTCGGTGGGCCGTCCCTCGGCATGAGGGCCGGGGCGGGGGCCGGGGCCAGGGCGGGGGCAGGACTGGTCGCGCTGGCGCTGGCCGCCGGGCTGGCGGCCCTGCTGTGGCCGCGCGCGCCCGAGGAGCCTGCCGACCGGGCGCTGGTGCCCTGGGAGGATCCGGCGCGCCCGGCCCGCATCCTGGCTTTCGGCACCAGCCTGACCGCCCGCGGGTCCTGGCCCGAGGATCTGGCCGACACCCTGACCGCCTGCCTGGGCCATCCGGTGCAGATGACCCGCGTGGCGCAAAGCGGCATGGGCTCGGCCTGGGCGCTGGAACAGCTCGACCGGGTGGTCGCGGCGCGCCCCGACCTGGTGCTGCTGGAGTTTTCCATCAATGACGCGGATCTGCTGGACGGGGTGTCGCGACGCACCAGCCGGGCCCGGCATGCGGCTCTGCTGGCGGCGCTGACCCGCGATCTGCCGGACACGCGGGTTCTGCTGATGACCATGAGCCCGGTGACCGGCGTGGTGCGTCATCTGCAGCGGCCGTGGCTTGGGGCCTATTACGGGATCTACCGCGATCTGGCCGACGAACAGGGGGTCGGTCTGGCCGATCTTTTCCCGCGCTGGCGGGCCGCTCCGGCGGATCTGCGCGACCTGCCCGACGGGCTGCACCCCGCGCCCGGGAAGACGGCACAGCTGGCGGTGCCGGTGCTGGCACAGATGATCGGAGCCGCCGCCGGGCAGCCCGCCTGCGGGGCGGGGGCCGGAACAGGGGCGGGGGGCTGAGCCCCCGCCGCCGGGATCAGACGAATTCGAAGTCCGAAAGGCTGAGCGCGCTGGCGTTGAAGTCCTGCAGCACGATGGTCTGGCCGTTGGACAGGGTCAGCTCGGCATCGCTGCCGTTCTGCGTCAGGCCCAGCCCGGCCAGGGTGGTGGGGGCCACGCCTTCCAGCCGGATCGTGTTGTTGCCCAGCCCGAAATCCCGGATCGTATCCACGTCACCTGCCTGGGCCAGCGTGTCCTGGAAGACGAAGACATCCGAGCCGCGGCCGCCGATCAGCGTGTCATCGCCCAGGCCGCCGTCCAGCAGATCGTTGTCGCGGCCGCCGCTGATGTAGTCGTTGCCGTCGCCGCCATAGAGATCCTGCGCCCCGTAGGAGAACAGCAGCCGATCGTTGCCGCCGCCGCCATGGACCGTGGCCGTGACATTGTCGGTGACGCGCAGCAGGTCGTCGGTGCTGCCCAGCACGGTGTCGGTGGAGCTGGGGGCGCCGGGCAGGGTCACCGCCAGGCTGTTGGTCAGCACGAAATCATTGGCGGTCATATCGGCCACGTTCAGGCCCTGCACGATGATGAAATGCTTGCTGGAGGCGATGATCTTCACCCCGGCGGAATCGCTGCGCAGGTCGAGGTCGCTGAAGCTGGCAAAGCCGAAGCCCGACAGGTCGATGACGTCCTCGCCCTGGGTGAAATCGGTGATGATGTCCTTCTTGGTGCTGGTGGCATGCAGTTCGTCATCGGAGGTGAAGAGGAAGCGGTCATTGCCGCGCCCGCCGGTCAGCGTGTCCTTGCCGGCGCCGCCGAACAGCACGTCATCGCCGTTGCGGCCTTCCAGCCTGTCGGTGCCGGCGCCGCCCACCAGGATGTCATCCCCCGAGCCCGCGAAGATATCGTTGCGGCCGCCGCCGGCGATGATGATCGCCGCCGCCGCGCCGCTGCTTTTCAGCTTCTCGGTGGCATTGGACAGGTAGACCACCTCGGCGCCGCCCAGGCCGCCGCCGTTGCCGCCCGATCCCCCGGTGCCGCCCGTGCCGCCCGTGCCGCCGGTGCCGCCGCCGGTACCGCCAGTCCCCCCGCCGGTGCCGCCGCCCGTGCTGCCGGTCAGGGTCAGCAGGGTGTTGCCGTTCGAGGTGGCCACGTCGAAACTGTCGGTGGCGGCCAGACCGGTGAAGGTCAGGCTGGCCTCGGCGGTGCCATCGCCATCCAGATCGACGCTGAGAAGGCCGCTGGTGGCGTCATAGCTGATCTGGCTGGCGCCCAGGGCGGTGCCTTCGATCACCACGGTGTCGTCGCTGTCGAAGCCCTTCACGGTGTCCCCGTCCAGCCCGACAAGACTGTCGGTGACGGTGTTGGCGCCATTGCCCAGGTCCAGGGTGTCCGCCCCCAGCCCGCCGGTCAGGAAGTCGTCGCCGCCCCGGCCGCGCAGCACGTTGCCGATCTGGTTGCCGATCAGCAGGTCATTGCCCGAGCCGCCGGTGGCGTTCTCGATCAGCGACCGGGTATCGCCCTGGTGCAGCAGGGACATGTAGACATGGCGCGCCGCATAGATCGGGGCGGAGCCGCCCACCAGCTGCGCGCGCTGGCTCAGCCCGCCCACGTCCAGGTCCAGGCCGCGCCCGGGGTTCAGGTCGATCTCCAGGTCGGTGGTATAGTTGGACAGGTCGATCAGGTCGGTGCCATTGCCATCCCACAGGGTGCGGAAGATGCGGTTGGCACCGGGGGTGCCCTGGGACACGCCGTCGATCAGCATCTCGCCGGTGGCGGGGTCGAAGGTATAGACGGTGCTGCCCGACAGGGTGGCGTAATTGGCGCCGTAGAGTTCCTGCACCGCCAGCAGATCCAGCATCATCAGCGATTGCGGATAGCCCCAGCTTTCCACCGTATAGCTGCTGCGCGGCCCGCCCAGGTACGACCGGTAGGACATGACCGTGTATTCCAGCCCGTCATAGGCGGCATCCATGTTGGTCGGATTGTCGTGGGGATGCTTCAGCCCGACGGAATGGCCGATCTCGTGCAGCGACACCAGGTATTCGTAGCTGCCGATATAGGGGACCGCGGTGGGCGAGATCATCTTGTCGAAATAGGTCTGGTCGAGACCGAACCAGATGTCGCCATTGGCGTCATAGGTGCCGGGGCTGTAGGCCCAGGCGGTGTCCGGCACGCTCGATCCGCCGATCCGGATCACCGCGTTCGCGGCGTTGCCGGTCTCGGTCATGTTCAGGCCCGAGACCGCGTTCCAGGCCGAGAAGGCATCGCGCAGCACATCCTTGCCGGCCTCGCTGAAGCTGAGGAAATCGCCCGGCTCCATGTAGGCGGAGTAGGAACTGGGGTAATCGGCGGCACTGTCGGCAAACCCATAGGAAAAACTGGCCATACTCCAAGGCCCGGCGGGGCTGAGCAGCGCCTGGATCTCGCTCCCGCTCGGGGGCGTGTCGGGTTCGGTCGACAGCGTCGCGGTCCCGTTGACCGAATTGGCCGCCGTCACAAGGCCGGAGCCCTCTGGCTTGGGAGCACTGCACACACCTTCACAGACCGGATCAAGGCACACGTCACACATCTAACTTCTCCAAAACACTTAACAACGCGATGACTGGCTCGCGTCGCACGCCACATTTTGCTTCGTTGGGAAGGGTTGACGACAGGACTGCCGCGCCCGGGATGACTTCGAAGATTAAGACGCAGTTACCATGAATCGGCGCTGCAAGAAAACGCAAACAGACTCCACGCAGACGGGAACTGCCGCCGTTTGATACCGCATGAAGGGAGAATCGGCGTGAAATTGCCTAAAAAAGCGCTATTCTCTGCGAGTCTCTTCCTTTTCGGGAAAGGTGATTAAAATACACGCTTAGGTTGAGAAATCCTCTCGCCAGCCGTGAGTCGCCTCCCGTACAGAGGATGTGTCGCGCTTAACAAGCCCGGCCCTGTGGGCTATGACTTTGTGCAGTGCTGACAGTTCGGTAGAGGCAGTGTGATGATTCATCCAGTAATTCTGTGCGGCGGGTCCGGGACCCGTCTTTGGCCCCTGTCCCGGAAGGCCTATCCCAAGCAATTCACGCCGCTTTTCGGCCGCGAAAGCCTGTTCCAGGCCTGCCTGCGCCGCTATCTGGGCGACGGTTTCGGCGCCCCGGTGGTGCTGAGCCATGCCGATTTCCGTTTCCTGGCCGCCGAGCAGATCTCGGCGGTGGGTCTTGAAAAGGCCGCCATCCTGCTGGAGCCCGAGGCGCGCAACACCGCGCCCGCGATTCTGTCGGCGGCACTGTATCTGGCCGGCCAGGACAAGGGCGATGACCTGATGCTGGTGGCGCCGTCGGACCATGTGATCCGCGATGTGCCGGCCTTCCTGAAGGCGGTCGAAGCCGGGACGGCGGCGGCGGAAAAGGGCGATCTGGTGGCCTTCGGCATCCGTCCCGACCGCGCCGAGACCGGCTATGGCTATCTTGAGGTGGGCAGCACCGACACCGCCACGCCCAGGGCGATGCCGGTCACCCGCTTCATCGAGAAACCCGATGCCGACCGCGCCGAGACGATGTTCGCCGAGGGCCGCTTCCTGTGGAACGCCGGCATCTTCCTGTTCAAGGTCGACACGCTGATCGCCGCCTTCGAGGACCTGGCCCCCGAAATGATGGCCCCCTGCCGCACGGCGGTGGAAAAGGCGCGCCCGGACCTGGGCTTCCTGCGGCTGGACGAAGACGCTTTCGCCAGCGTGCCGGAAGACAGCATCGACTATGCGATCATGGAAAAGGCCGCCGCCGTGGCCACGGTGCCGGTGGAATGCGGCTGGTCCGACCTGGGCGCCTGGGACGCGGTCTGGCGCGAGATGGGCCCGGACGCCGCCGGCGTGGCCACCTCGGGCGCGGTGACCCAGATCGACTGTGCCGACACGCTGCTGCGCTCCGAGAGCGACGGGCCGCGGGTGGTGGGGGTGAACCTGAAGGACATCGCCGTGATCGCCATGCGCGACGCGGTGCTGGTGGCCGACATGTCCGACCTGCAGGCGGTGAAGACCGCGGTGCAGACCCTGAAGGCCGAAGGCGCCGACGAGGCCGAGATCCTGCCGCGCACCTACCGCCCCTGGGGCTGGTACGAGACCCTGGCCCTGGGCGACCGCTTCCAGGTCAAGCAGATCATGGTGCCGCCGGGCAAGAAGCTGTCGCTGCAAAGCCATGTGCACCGATCCGAACACTGGGTGGTGGTGCAGGGCACGGCCACGGTCACCATCGATGACGAGGTCAAGCTGGTCACCGAGAACCAGTCGGTCTACATCCCGCTGGGGGCCGTGCATCGGCTGGAAAACCCCGGCAAGGTGGATCTGCACCTGATCGAGGTCCAGACCGGGTCCTATACCGGCGAAGACGATATCATCCGCTACGAAGATATTTATAATCGCGCGTGACACTCGGGGGGAACCGGCGCGGATGCTGACCGCGCCCCCCCTGCCGGACCAGAAAAGGAGGCGCCGTGTCTGACGCCGCGCTGTCACGCTCCCGCCCGACCGGACGGCCGGCCATGGCGGAGCCACCCAAGGATTTTCCCCCCGAACAGATGGTGCCGGGGAAGATCCCGCCTGTGCCGAAACTGGCGCTGGTGGCGATGATCGCGATGATCTCGCCGATCTGGCTCGACGTGGCCGGGGTGCTGCTGGCGCCGACCCGGCTGCTGTTCGTGACCTGTCTGCCGGTCCTGCTGGTGATGCTGTTCATGGGCAAGTTCGGCAAGGTGGTCCTGACCGACTATCTGATGCTGTTCTATTCCTTCTGGATGTACCTGTCGATCGCGCTGTTCAACACCGATGTGGTGCTGGTCTTCGGCACCCTGCAGATGTCGCTGGTGCTGGGCGGCTACCTGATCGGGCGGGCCTCGATCCGCACCCTGGGCGACTGGCAGGCGATGGCGCGGCTGTTCGGGATCATCGTGGTCTGCATGGCGCCGCTGGCGGTGCACGAAGCCATCACCGCGGCCTTCCTGATCCCCGATTTCATCGCCTCGCTGCCGGGGTTTTCCAGCGTCACGGATGTGACCGACAAGGGCTATCCGCGCCGGTTCGGGCTGGACCGGGCGCAGGTGGTCTTCGGTCACCCGATCCATTTCGGCCTGTATTGTGCCATGCCGATCAGCCTGTTCTTCATCGGGCTGCGCAACAAGATTTCCTTCGTCACGCGCGGCACGGCGGTGGCGCTGATGCTGGCGGCCTGTTTCACCTCGGTGTCCTCGGGGCCGCTGCTGTCGGCGATCTTCCAGACCGGGCTGATCGGCTATTTCATGATGCTGGACGGCCACCCCAGGCAATGGCCGATCCTGCTGTGGGGGCTGGCCATCATCTATGCGATCATCGAGATCGGCTCGGACACCTTCGGGCTGTACGCGGTCGCGGTGCGGCTGGCCTTCAACTCCAACACCGCCTCGATCCGCCGGACCCTGTGGGAATACGGCACCGCGCAGGTGGCCGACCATCCGATCCTGGGCATCGGCCACAACTGGTGGAACCACCCGGTCTGGATGTCGGGCAGCATCGACAACTACTGGCTGCAACTGGCGATCCTTTATGGCATCCCCGCCAGTTTCGCCATGATCGCGGTCTATTTCTCGATCATGATCCGCGCCGGGCGCGGCAAGTTCATCCCCGGCTCCGACGCCTATAACGCCCGCGTGGCGGTGACCTTCCTGCTGGTCACCATGTTCCTGATCCTGGCCACGGTGACGATCTGGAACGAGGTGCTGGGCATGGTGATGTTCCTGCTGGGCTCCTCGGTGTTCCTGTTGCAGCCGCTGGCCGGCGAGGCGCCACAAGCCGCGGCCGATCCGCGGGCCGCCCGCAGCCGCGGCGGTGGCCGGCCGGTGGCCGCCGATCCGGCGCCCCCGCCCCGAGGCGGGGCCGGGACCGGGCCGGGATCCTCGGCCCCCGTCTATACCCGTTTTCCCAAGGGAAGTGTTCCCGCAGGCGGTGTCCGTCCTGCCCGGCCCGGCTCTGCCCGGGCGGCGCAGCCGGTCCGCAAGCGTCTTAACGAGGATTGAGTGTTGTGCGTCCGCCCCATCTGAAAAACCGGTCCGCCCTGCTGGACTGTATCCGCGCCGTGGCGATCATCATGGTCATCGGCTTCCACGTGGCGCTGGAATACCCCCGCGCCGACCTGGACACGGTGGCCCTGTTCCTGCGCCGCTACGGGCTGCTGGGGGTGGCAATCTTCTTCCCGCTCAGCGGCTACCTGATCTCCAGCTTCCTGCTGACCCGCGACTATCCGGGGTTCCTGAAGACCTTCTTCCTGCGCCGCTTCTTCCGCATCGTGCCGCTGTATTTCGTGGCGGTGACGGTGTTTGCCCTGGCGATGATCGTGACCCGGACCGACCTGCACCTGCTGGACCGGATGTGGGTGCCCTACAGCTTCCTGACCGCCTGGATCATCTTCTTCCAGGGCGAGGCCACGGTGCCCTACACGATCACCTGGTCGCTGTCGGTCGAGGAATTCGCCTATATCGTCTTCGGGCTGGTGACCTGGTTCAGCCGCCGCAGCATGCCCGCCTTCCTGATCGCGGTGAGCATCCTGCCGATCCTGCTGCGCTGGTACCTGTACTGGGAAAGCGCCAACGGCAACCACACCCCGGCGATCCATTATTTCCCGCTGGCCCGGATCGATGCCATCGCCACCGGCGGGGTGCTGGCCTGGCTGATGGTGCGCAAGACGCCGCTGAAATACCTGCTGCTGGGGTTCGGCGGGCTGACGCTGCTGTCCTGGGTGCTGGTGCAGCAGACCCCGGTGCTGAACCGCACCTTCCTGTATTCGCTCACCACCTTCGGCACCTGCTTCTGCATCGCGCTGTTCGATGGCGGGCGCTGGCGGATGTATTCCAACGCGGTGACCGAGGTGATCGCCAACATCGGCTTCTATTCCTACTTCACCTACCTGTTTCACTACTTCAACGTCTACGCGCTGTTCGCGGTGGTGCACAAATTGTTCGCGACCCCGCCGTCGTTCTGGATCATGACCCTGGCGGCGCTGGTCCTCACCCATGTGCAGGCGATGATCTCGTACAAGATCTTCGAAGGGCCGATGATGCGCTTCGGGCGCAAGCTGGAAGGGCGCAAGGAGACCGGCGGCAAGAAGGCAGCGGGCATGGTGCCGGTGCCCATGGCCACCGGCGCGGATGTCTCCAAGCCGCCCGAGACCTGAGCCACGCCAAAACCCTGCGGTGTGGAAAATGGCGGATCTGAGGCCATACCCAAAATGGTGCTGCGGAATGGCGAAAGCCCGGTTTTGGGACGGCGGCCATAAACGTGTCAAAATCAAACCGGATCCCGGCAAGGGTTGTGCCGCAACTGTCTCATGTCCCTCCTATTGTTTTAACCCGAGAAGAGCATTTGCCTCTGCAGTAGACATTGGTTCTTCCCATTCGACATAGCGCCGGAGGTTTTCGCGTAAAACCTGAAGCTCATCGCTTCGGCAACCGAATATTTGCAGAATACGTGCGCCATCTCGTACCCAACCACGCGTCAAGCCACCAACTTCTCCTTCAAATGCGCGGCGAACCATCGGAGCGTGCGACTGCGGATGATATATGGAAAATGCATTGGGATCGGTTGTGGCTGTCGAAGGATCATTACGGTCGGATTGACTGGTCCGCGAAAAAGTCGTTTTGACATCGCCGGGAATCAGGCACGATACATTCGCATCGACCTGGTTTGAGTAGGCCCTCATAATGCCGTGATAGGCATGGGCTGCGACCGTCCGATCACCCGCCGTGCGGTCTTCCGGTCGCGTGCCCAGGCCGCCAAAGTTTCCCTTGTAGTAGATGCCCCAGAATGGATCGATACCGCCGGGCAACGACGCCAGATTTCGATAGACCTCCGCTTCCATGGTGGCCCCGTCTGAGGAAACGAGCGCCGCAAACTGTTCTTCTGTCAGTTCGTCATCGCCAAGCCAATACCGGGTCCTGCCGTTGTCTTCCCAGATGATGCGCGCCACGATGTGCGGTCTTCTGCAGGGTGGAAGAAGATCGGGTCGCTGGCTTGCAATGTCTAGGATGTTCTGCGCGGCCGTTCCCGTCGGTTCGCTGCCCGCGATGTCCCGAATTTCCGCGCCCAGCAGTATCGTCTCGACAATCAGGCTTGCGCAACTGCCACCATGGGTCTGCACCCAGGTGCGCAGCCTCTCGGTCCGAACCTGCCTGGATTTGTCGAAAAATGTGTTGGGCAGTTTGCCTGCCATGGCGCCCCAGTCGGCCTGCGGCTCAATTGGATCGGGTCGCGGACCGCCGGTCAGTTCATTGAAGGCAAGAAGATCGATCGGATTACCGGAATGGAAATAGAGCTCCTCATCAGACCCTTCGCGGACAAGACGCGTCACCATCGTGCTTTGCTCGCAGACGGGTGGCATATCCGGATGATTGGCAATTATTTCTTTAAGAACAAAGGCGGCGGTCAATCCGGAGTCTTCCGGGTGTTTCGTGGCCCACATTTCTTCATTGTAGGTCACGGTTTCGACGAAAACCTCTGTGCAATCTTCGCCGTAGACGCGGAGGAAAGACGGGCGCATTTGCGACTTGCGCTTTCCGTCGACTCGGGTTGTTTTTTTGAAATCCCCAATGAATGTGCCCCACTCAGGCTTGGCATCCTGTGCAAACGTTGCGGTAGAGAGCAATAAACTGGCAAATACAGCAACAAACGAGCGCATCGCACCACCTCCAAATCCAAGCGTCCATAAAAGACTATCGGGCACTAGAATTTCTGCATCCGTCAACCCCGATGGTCGCGAGGTCCCGGTTGAACGGCTGTCTGCAGGGTCCAGAACCGCTGTCGGGCAAATCAAAGGCTAGCGGGGGATTTCCCCGGCGGGTTCAGGTGGGACAGACGCCTCGAATGTCGTTCGCGCAGGATGCCGCCCCGCGCCGCAACGGCCCCCTCAGCCCAGCGGCTGGACGTATTCGATGATGACGCCGCGGGTCGAGACCGGGTGCACGAAGTTGCACAGGAAGTTGCCCGCGCCCTGCACCGGTTCATCTTCCAGCATCCGCACGTCCTTTTCGGCCAGTGCGGCCTGCACGGCGCGGATGTCGGGGGTTTCGAAGGCATAGTGATGCAAGCCCCCGGCGCCCCGGTTGAACTTCATCAGCGGCCCGCCGGTGGGCACCACCAACTCCACCGCCGCCGTGCCTTCGGGGGCCTTCAGGAAGATGCACCAGCATTCGAAGGCGTCGACGTAGCCGCGGTAGTCTTCTTCGTGGTTGAACAGCGCCATGAAGGCCTCGGCGGCCTCCATGTCGGGCTGGATGATGCCCACGTGATGCAGTTTCGGGGCGGCGGGCAGGATGGGCAGATCGGTCATGGGGGCTCCGGCAGGGTCGGTCGGGAAGGTCGGGTCGGGAAAGGTCAGTCCCCGGACAGGCTGCGGGCGATCCGGTCGGCCAGCCAGGGGGTCAGGCGGGCGATGCCCAGGCTGGAGCCATGGGCGGCATCCACGTAATTCTCCGGATCCGTCGCCAGGAAGCGCGCCGCCCAGTAGTCGCCGAATTGCTGCACCCATTCGGCCTCATGGGCGTCGCCGTAGCCGTCATAGAAGGGCAGGAACAGGAAGGCGGTCTCGAACCCATGGGTTTCGGCCAGTCTGTCGAGGTCGCGCAGGTAGGCGCGCGAGACGCCGAATTCCAGCGCGTCGGGGATCGCCGGCACCGGCCAGGTGATTTCTTCGCGTCGCTGGGCGCTGTCGGCGGCGATGGCCAGGGCGTGATCCAGGGCGCTGGTCTGGCGCGCCTCGGCGTCGACACTCCAGCCCGGATCGTTGAAGCCGCGGTGATCGGGGGCGGGGCCGAGATAGCCCGCCGGATCGAAATCCTTCGCATAGCCGAAGGCCTCGGGCAGCAGGCTGGCCAGCGCCAGTTCCATCTGCCGGTAGGGCAGGGCCGCCAGGTTCACCGGCAGGGTGCGGTTGACCAGCCAGGGGCTGGACAGAAGCTCGCCCGGCCGGGCCAGGTCGCCGAAGGTCTGGTGGCCGTCGCGCGGGAAGACCTCGACCAGTTCCCAGATCACCAGCTTGATCTCGGGGTGATGTTTCAGCGCCTCGCGCAGCACCGTCAGCCGCCAGTCGAAGCCCGAGGCCGGGATCGAGACATTGGCCACATGGGCGCTGACGCCGCGCTCGGCCAGGGCGGCTTCCAGCTGCTCCACATTGGCGCCGCGCGCGGTCCGCGACGAGCCGATGACCAGCACGTCGATCGGGGTGTCGTCATAGGCCAGCCGTTCATAGACCCAGCCCAGCCGGTCGAAGATCGTGCCCTTGAAGGACTGGTAGCGGATGTAGGGATCATGCGGCAGCGCCAGGGTCAGGGCGAAGGCGCCCAGGAACACCGCCGCCACCAACCCCAGGAAGCGGCCCAGCCCCAGCGGCCGGCTGAGCCAGCCGGGCTTGTCCGTCACCGGCGTCTCGACGCTTCTGTCGCCGGCTTGCCGGGCGTTGGCGGCGGCGGGGCCGAAACTGTTCGGGCCGGAGGATGTCTCTGCCATGCGTCCTTGCCCCGTCAGAAGTTGAAATAGATGAATTCGGTCTCGCCGCGGCTGACGAAGGCCACGGCAAGAAACAGGACCAGCCCGGTATAGCACGCCCAGAGCGGTGTCGGACGCCATTGCAGCGCGATCTTCGGCAGCGCCACGCCGCGCCATTTGGCCCAGCCCAGGATCGGCTCGTAGCGGTTCATGATCTGCTGGGTGTTGGGGAAGAAGGCGATCAGTGCGGCGGCCACCAGGATGAAGGTCAAAGGCTCGGTCAGCAGCTCGCCAAAGCTGGCGGGCAGGATCGACGGCAGCATCAGCAGGTCGCCCAGCTGCACCATGCCGGCCCAGATCGCCGCCGCCGCTGCCACGCTGTCGGCGCGGAACACCACGTTGGCCGCGGCCACGCAGACCAGCGTCAGCGCGTGGTAAAACACCATGTCCCAGGGACCGGGCTTGATCTTCTTGCGGCGCTTGCGCCGGTAGGTGCGCCAGAATTCATTCACCGTCAGGTAGATGCCATGCATCAGCCCGAAGACCACGAAGGTCCAGTTGGCGCCGTGCCAGAAGCCGATGACCACGAACAGCAGGATCGTCGGCATCGCCGTGGTCAGGGCGAACATCTGCCATTTGCCATAGCCGCGTTCGGCGCCGAACCGGGTCAGCGGCACCACCAGCGGCTGGTGCATGTAGGCGACGATGAACTGCTGCAGGGTCATGTGCCAGCGCCGCCAGTATTCGATGATCGAGGCCGCGCGCAGCGGCGAATGGAAGTTCGGCGGCAGCTTGACCCCGAACATCCGCGCCAGCCCCAGCGCCATGTCGGAATAGCCCGAGAAGTCGAAATACAGCTGCAGCGTATAGCAGGCCGCGGCGCGCCAGGCCGCCAGCAGCCCGATCGGATCGCCCGCGGCGGCGGCGTCATAGATCGGGGTGGCAAAGGCCGCGGCGCTGTCGGCCAGCACGGTTTTCTTGAACATCCCCAGCGCGAAGATCGCCAGCCCGACGGTGAAATTCGCGGTGGCGAAGCGGCCCAGGCGGCGCCCGAAGAACTGCGGCATCATCTCCTTGTAGTGGACGATGGGGCCGGCGATGAGCTGCGGGAAGAAGATCACGAAGGTGGCATAGCGCCAGACCCCGGTGGGGCGCACCTCGCCCCTTGCCACGTCGATCAGGAAGGCGATCTGCTGCAGCGTGTAGAACGAGATCGCCAGCGGCAACAGGATCCGGTCAAGCACGAAATCGGTGCCCGCCGCGCCGTTCAGGTTGTCGATGAAGAAATTGGCGTATTTGTAATAGAACAGGATGGCGAGGTTGAAACACACCCCCAGCCCCATCACCCGCGCGTTGCCGCGCCCGGCCTCGCGGCGCCGGTCCAGCCAGCTGCCGAAGATATAGTTGCCGCCCATCGAGGCCAGCAGCAGCAGCACATAGGGCGGGTTCCACACCGCGTAGAACAGCAGCGAGGCCATCACCAGGAACAGGAAGATCCAGCGCTGCCTGCCGGTGGCGATCAGCAGGTAATAGCCCGCCAGCGCCGCTGGCAGGAACAGGAAGACAAACTGGAGCGAGTTGAACAGCACCGCGGATCTCCCGGCTCAGGACATCATGCGGACACGGGCGTCTGCACCGCCAGGGTCATGGGCAGGTCGGGGGCGTCATAGCCGGCCACCTCCAGCACCCAGCGGGTGCCGCCGTCGCCGATCGGGCCCAGTTTCTCGAAGCCCAGCTTGCCATAATGATCTTCCACCATGCCGTTCTTGGGCGAGGGCAGGTAATCGCCGTAAAGCTTGCCGATGCCGGCGGCGCGGGCGGCCTCGACCACGGTGGCGAGCGTCGCTTCCTCGACCCGGCGCTTGAGCACCCGGCAAGACATCAGCCAGGTGTCGAAGACCCAGGCGTCCGGTTCGGCATCCTTGCGCAGGATCACCACCGAGATCATGCCGTTGTCGCCGAACTTGTCGGTCAGGCGCACCTGCAGGGTGTGGCAGGCGGGATCGTCCTGCATCGCCGCCACCTCGGCCTCGGTATAGCGCCGGGTGGTCAGGTTGAACTGGTTGGACTTGTTGATCAGCTGGGCGGTGCGGGTGCGGCCCACCGCGTCGAACGGCGCGATGGTGCAGGCCATGTCCAGCGAGCGCAGGTAGTCGTCGTAATTGCCGATGGTTTCCATCGCCACGACGCGCTGCGCGTTGGCGCGGTATTGCTCGGCCCGCTGGGCATCATCCGCCGACAGGCCAACGGTTTCGAAATAGCCGCCCTGGGCCAGCATCGCCGGGTAGAGGCTGGGATCGTCGCCGACCTCGGGCACGCCGACCATCGGCAGCTCCATCCGCACGCGGGCGCGTTCGGCGGGGTTGTCATCCAGGAAGACCAGCGCGTCGGTGCCGATGTTCAGCACCTTGGCGATATGCTGGATGTTGGAGGCCTTGTCGGTCCAGTTGGCCACGAAGACCGCGATGTCGTCCAGTTTCAGGGCCATGTCGGGGTGCTGCTCGAAGGGCAGCTTGCCGTTGGCTTCCTCGTTCTTGGAACAAACCGCCAGCACCACGCCGCGTTCCTTCAGCGACAGGGCGTAAATCTGGATCGCCAGGAAGGCTTCGCCCTGGGCCGAGCCCTGGCCGATCTCGATGCCTTCCAGCCCGTCGTCGCCGATGATCCCGCCCCAGCAGGTGTTGTCCAGGTCCAGCACCAGGCATTTCGAGGCCTTGCCGCGCAGGGCGCGCAGCACCTGGGCGAATTTTTCCGCATACAGTGGCACGTAATCCAGCGCGAAGGGCACCTTGGCGCGATGCCACAGCCCGGCGTCGTGCCAATTGGCCCGGCCCACCAGAGCCGAAAGCGCCTCGGCATCGAACAGCACCGCGGCATGGCTGTCGCACAGATCGACCATGGCGTCATTGACGGCGGCGATCTGGGCCGCCAGCGCGCCCTTGGCGCGGCGGTCGTATTGCCCGGCCCAGGGATCGGCGGGCAGCGGCAGGGTCTGCAGGATCACCGTCTTGATGCCCGCCCCCTGCAGCCCTTCGACCAGCGCCGTCAGGGTGGCGGTGGCCGAGGCCACGGCGGCCGCGCCGCTGGCCGCATCGATGAACGACCGGGTCAGGCCCAGGCTTTGCGGGGTTTCGGCGATCAACGCCATCTCGGCCCCGAAGCCGCGCAGGGGGCTGCCCGGATCCATGACCTCGGCCATGGCCTGGCCGTAGGCGGGCACATAGGTTTCGACCTGCAGCCCGTGGCGCAGGGCCGAGGCGCGGATCGCGGGGGCGATGTAATCGGTGGTGGCCTGGGCCAGCAGCGCCAGCTTCAGCGGGCTCAATGCCGGCCCGTCGATGCGACCGGCCAGCTTGCCCACCGCCTTGTCGAGGCTGGTCAGCTTGTTGAGATCCAGATCCTGGGCGGCCAGCGCCACCAGGTCCTGGGCGGGCACCGGGCCAGGGGCCGCGATCAGCGCCTTCAGCGTGGCGCGGAAATCAGCGGTAGCCGGAACCAGCCAGGGAAGCTTTCCGGAGGACAGGTCGAACATTGTGCATACTCCACGCGCACCGAAACTACGTCACCGCGGGCCGTCAGCCGGCCTTGGTCTGAATCAGGGTGATGATGTCACCAAACTTCTTAAGGCCTTCGATCTCGGCATTGGAAAACTTGATGCCGTATTTCCGCTCGATGGCGATGATCAGGCGGACATGGCTCAGGCTGTCCCATTCCTCGACATCATTGGCGGTGGTCTCATCGGTCAGCTCGACGTCATCGGCATCCATGACATCCTCGAAGATGTCGACGAGTTCTTCCTTGATCGACGCGGTATCCATACTTCTGCACTCACCTGCTGCGTGTCTTGCCCGGCGCGAGGCGCGCGCGGACGGAAAGCGGCCGCGGCCATGACGCAACCGGAGCGGGCGCACACGAGGTGTTCCCGCCGGTTGTGCGGCCGCAGCTTTGGGGGTTGGGCCCCTTCAACTCAAGGGGCTTTGATGTCGCGGCGGTCGCCGGGACGGTGCCCGGTCACTCGGCCGACGGCGGGGTGTCGGACGCCTGCTCGGCCGCGGCCTTGCGCTTGCGCATCAGGCGTTTGACCGGATACCAGACGAAGCCCACGATGGCAAAAAACACCGCGGCCACCAGGGCCAGGGCTGCACCGATGGCCGAAACGCCGGCGCCCGGGCCGATATAGGCATGGGCCAGGGTCGGCAGCAGCATGACGGCCAGCGCCAGGGGTACCGTGAGATCCCGTTTCATCGTATTACCTTTCCAATTCTCAACTCAGACCAGTTCATTCGCCTGTATAAAGCATCCCGAACAACGATGCACGCGCAGCGTGGCTCTTTTGCGCCGCGTTGGCGCCGGGCACGGCGCTCAGGTCATGCAGGCTGTCATATTGCAGATAGACCTCGCCGGTGGCCACGTCGACCTCGTACCCGCGGCCTTCGCCGGAATAGCTGACCAGGGCGCGGCGGCGGTCGGGTGACAGGCTCAGGTGGCTGCCGCGATCCGAGAACAGCTGTTCGGCGGCCTGCGGCGTGCCGGGCTGCGGAAAGATCCGCCGTTCCTGCCCGGTGACCAGGTCCACCTCCAGCAGGCGCGAGACCCGGCCAACCTCGGCGTCGCCGCCCCAGTTGTCGAACATCACCATCTTCGATCCGGTCAGGTGATGCACCGAATGCTGCTGCACGAAGCTGCCGCGCACCACGTCGGTGATGGTGTCGGTGGCCGGGTCCAGCACTGCGACGGCGCTGAGGTTGCGCAGCGAGATCACAAGGTTGCCCGGCTGCAGGGCGCCGCCCGGCGCGGTATAGTCCAGCACGTCCACATAGTTGATGTGCAGCGGGTCGCAGGCATTGGTGGTTTCCGCCAGCATCGCCGACCAGGGCGAGGCCAGCAGGGCCGCCGACACATCGATGCGACGCTCGACGCTGCCATCGGCGCGCAGGATCTGCACCCCGTCGACCTGTGGCCGGCCGGTGTCGCATTTCAGTTTCTCGCGCGAGCCGCGCGGCCCCACCGGCACCACCCAGTCGCCGGTCGCGATGTCCAGGTCGGGCACCAGGGCGCGGCCATCGGGCAGCAGCGTCGCCCAGTGATGCGAGAAGTCGAAGCGGAACCACACCGGATGCCCGTCACGGTCCACCCGCGCCGCGCCGGCGGCAAAGGGGAACATGTTGCCGGTGGACTGGAAGCTGATCAGCAGGTCGCCGTTGTCATAGCGCTGCAGCCCCAGCGGGCGGAAGATCAGCGCCGGATCGCCCGGCACACCCTGGTGACCGAAGCTGCCGTCGGTCATGTCGGCGGCGAAGATCTCGTCGGGGCGGAAGGGGGTGGCATGGACCACCGCGCCGCTGCGGTCGATTTCCACCGCCAGGCAGCCGTGCTCGGGGCACAGTTCCAGGTATTCGTTCAGCCCGCCGTTGATCAGCAGCCCGCCTTGCGGCTCGGTCGCGCGGGGACCGGGGGTGAAGCGGCTGGAGACCGCGTCCTCCAGCGCCACCCGTTCCCGCGAATGGGCGTGGAACTGGCCCAGGTAGGGCGGCGCGCTGATGCCGCGATAGGTGTACAGGATCGTCTTGGCGCCATCGGCAATGGTGCGATAGGGGGGGACCTGGTACTCGCCCACGAATACCCCGGCCCCGAAGACCAGCAGCACCAGCGACACGACCGGCATCAGGATCGGCAGGATTTTCGACATACTCGGCTCAACTCCACGCACGGCCCGTGTCGGGCCGGTAACTGGGCCGGAGGCCTCCGGCCCCCGGGGTCTTACGGTCACGGCTGCAGATAGTACATGCCAAACAGTTTCGCCCGCGTTGCCGCGGATTTCTGCGCCTCGGTGGCCTGCTCCAGGCCGCTGAGGTCATGCAGGCTGGTCCAGGTCATCACCGGCGCGCCGCTGGCCAGATCGACCTCGACCCCCACCGAATCCTCGGTGAAGCTGACCAGCGCCCGGTCGGTCTCGGGCGAGATGCTCAGATGGCCGGCGCGGAAGGAGAACAGCGGCCGCCCGGTCTGCAGGGCGTCGGGGTCGGGAAAGATCTGCCGCTCGGGCCCGCCGGCCAGGTCGATCTCCAGCAGACGCGAGCCGTGGCCGTTGCCGGCGCCGCCCCAGTTGTCGAAGACCAGCGCCTTCGAGCCGCGCAGCTGCTGCACCGCGTGCTGCTGCATGAAGCTGCCGCGCACCACGTCCAGAACCGCGCCGGTGTCGGGATCCATGATCGCGACCATGCTGAGATTGCGCAGCGAGACCACCAGGTTGCCCGGCTCCAGTACGCCGCCCGGCGCGGTATAATCCAGCACATCCACATAGTTGATGTGCAGCGGATCGCAGGGCACCGGGGTCTGGGACATCAGGGGCGCCCAGCGGCTTTCGCGCAGGGCCTTGTCGACATCGATGCGCTGCAGCACCGCGCCATCGCCATCCAGGATATGAATGCCGTCCACCTGCGGGCGGCCGGTTTCGCAATACTGGTCATAGATGCGGCCGCGGGTGCCGATCCCGACCTCCCAGTCGCCCTCTTCCAGCACCAGGTCGGGAATGATGATGCGCCCGTCGGGCATCACGTTCACCCAATGGTGGGAATAGTCGAAGCGGTACCACAGCGGATGACCGTCGCGGTCGATGCGCGCCAGCCCGCCCGAGAAGGGAAACATGTTGCCGGTGGTCTGGAAGCTGACCAGGTAATCGCCGTTGGCATAGGGTTTCAGGCCGATCGGGCGCTTGATCAGCCGCGGATCCGGCGGCACGCCTTCGCGGTAGAAGCTGCCGTCGGTGATATCGGCGGCGAAGATCTCGTCGGGGCGATAGGGGATTGCATGGGTGACCGTGCCGGCGCGGTCAACCTCCACCGCCAGGCAGCCATCCTCGGGGCAATGCTCCAGGAACTCGTTCAGCCCGCCGGTGATCAGCAGGGTCTCGGGCAGCCCGGCGGCTGCGGGATCGATCGCCTCGAAGCGGTTTGCAGCGGCCTCGGCGGGGGGCACATCGGGAGCCGGGCCCACGAACTGGCCCAGGTAGGGCGGCGCGTTGAGCCCCTTGTAGGTGTACAGCAGGGTCTTGGCGCCGCTGGCGATGGTCGGATAGGGCGGCAGCTTGAACTCGTTCACGGCGATGCCGGCCCCGAAGGCGACGATCACCGCGCCGATGAGGAACGTCAGAAACGGAAGGATTTTGGACATTACAGGGTGGTTCCGGTCAGGCTCTGGTACAGGGCACGGGCATGATCCACGCGATCCGCGGGCAGATCGTGGGCAATGGGGCGGTCGGGCAGCGGGGTGAACTCTCCGGCCACCTCGGCCAGGTGCGCGCCGGGCTCAAGGCCCAGCTGGCCGCACAGGCGGGTCATCTCGCCCAGCCCGTCGTTGCGCTGCGCCTCGTGGCTGACGAAGAGGATGCCGTCGTCGAGGCCTTGCAGATGCTCGAAGGCGGCGATCCAGTAGCCCAGCCAGTAATCCAGATCCTCGGGCGTGGTGCCCGCGGTGCGGGCGGCCAGCGTCGGAAACTGGATCGGGCGGTGCAATTGCCCGAACTCGTAATGGCCGATGTCGCCCATGTAGCGTTTGACGAAGGGATCCTCGGCGTGCTGGGTCAGGAAATTCCTGTGCTGACGCCACAGCGAGGCCGCATGGGTGACCGGATCGCGCACCGGCACCACGATGTCGGCATCGGGAAAGATCGCCCGCAGCAGCGGGATCCGCGCCACATTGCCGTTGTTCTTGGAAATATAGCGCCCGTCCGCCGCATTGGGGCCGCAGCGCAGGGCGATGATCTTGCACAGATGCTTGCGCAGGAACTCCTCGGCCTCGGCGTTGCGGTCGGTGCCGGTCCACAGGGTGATGCCGTTGTCGGTGTAGTGATCGGGCCAGAAGGCTTTCCAGATCACTTCTTCAAAGGCCTCGGGGCTGTCATAGCCGACCTGGATGCCGTCGCCATGGGCGCGCTCGGCCAGGGTGCTGTCCTTGCGGAAGCCTTTCGACAGGCGGTTCCACAGCATCGGCGCCATCAGGAAGGGCATGTCGCGGTACAGATGCGTGGCCAGGCCGGGCACATGCGACAGGGCGGTCAGCAGGATGGTGGTGCCGGCCCGCGGCAGCGAGGTGATGAAGATCGGGCGGGTGCCGGTGATGCCCTTGAGATCCTTGGCAAACATGCTGTCTTCCATGTCGGCCATGGACATCTGCAACATGCGACTGGAAAAGGCGACCTTGTGAACCCGCTGGTCCAGCTTGGAATAGGCGCTCATTTCTTCGCGACCCGCAGTCCGATGATCACGGCCACGGTGACGATCACGCTGGTGATCAGGATCACGTCCAGCCGCAGCATGAAGGCCATGGTTTCATCGGCGGGCTTGAGGCCGATCATGTCGGCGGCCTGGATCGGCACCCAGGCGGCGACCAGGGTCAGGGCCCCGCGGATCAGCAGATCGAGGAAATTCTTCATCAGCGACAGCGCGGCTTTCTGCACCGCCGCTTCCTTGGCGTCTTCATCAAGGCTCTTGTCGCCCATCACGGCCGCCGTCGCGCGCGAGGTGGCGATGGCCGTGCGCGCCCGTGGCACAAGGTTCAGAACCTGGAAGGCCGCGATGAAACACAGGACCGAAAGCCCGACAATGATCACCGTCATGTGGAGAGGCTCCACAGAAGATTGCCCCGGAAAAACGCCATTCGTCCCGCCTTTCGTAACATCACTCTGTCGGCGTTCCGCCTGACCGAATCCTCAGGGGGGGACCGCCTTGCGGATCACACAAACACAAAGCGCAAGATGGCACACTTCGGCGGCGCTTTCTGGAAGGCGCTTTGTCGCGGCCCGGTTGACCGGACCGCGCGGAAATTCCCTCAGCCGCCCTTGCGCCAGGGATGCCCGACAAGGGCGCTGTCGGGGCCGGTGATCTCGGCGCTTGGCGGGGTGGCGGGCTCATTGGCATCCACGCTGGCCAGCCCTTTCCAGACCCGCAGGTATTCGACCTCGCCCAGGAACTGGTAGCCGCCATTGCCGTTGCGGTTCAGGAAGGTCAGGAAGCGGCCCGGCACCAGCTGGCCGGTGTTGGCCGGCAGCGCCACCTGGGTTTCCACCCCGTCCTTCCACAGGGTCAGGGTCTGCCCCGGCAGATCGATGGCCAGCAGCAGCGTGACCCAGACGTTCTCGGGGATCGAGAGGCCGGGCTGATGGCTGGTCAGAAGTGCCGCGCCGCTGCTGTCGTCCAGGTTGATCCGCAGCGCACTGTTCGAGGCCAGCCGGGTGACCTCCATGCCGCCGCCGGACTGGGCGAAGATGCCGCCATTGCCGGCGCCGGGGGCAAAGCGCAGCCTTGCTGCCATGGTCAGCAGGCCCGGATTGGCGCCCAGGTTGCCCGGATCGTTGAAATAGGGGCCCGCGCCGGTGGTGGTGAAGGTCGCGGGTGCGGGCAGGGTGTTGGCGATCTCGGTGGCCAGGGGCAGCGGCTCCAGCGCCACGCCCTCGACACCCGCGAGCCCCAGGTCCACCATCGGCAGGTTCATCCAGTCGCCGTCGAACTTGTCCTCGGGCCATTTCAGCACGCCCGAGGCGCCGCCGCGGCCGAATTGCACCGAATCGGCGAAGGTGAACAGGCCGCCGCCATTGGGCGCGATCCGCACCCGGCCCCCCGCCAGCGTGGCGTTTTCCGCCGGAATGCCGTTGATCTCGAAGCCCAGCACCTCGGTGCGATGCGGGTATGTGGTGGGCATCGCCGGCAGGCCGCGCGCCGCGCGGGTGGTGGTGACCGGCGGCGTGGCGCCGCTGGCGTCCTCGAACCACAACTCGACCCAGGCGCCCGAGGGCTCCCAATAGGCGCGGTTGAAACGCGGCACCTCGATCGGTGCCAGCCCCAGCCCGTGCAGCGCGGTCACCGCCACGTGGCGGGCGCGGGCGGGAAGCCCGTCGTCGGTCATCGCCGCGGGGTGCGAGGCGTCATCCCAATGGGTGCCGGTGTCCGACGGCGTGTTGTCGGTGGCGCTGACCGCGCGATAGCCGTTCTGGTAGAGCAGGATCTCGGGCCCCTTGCCGCGCGGTGCCAGGATCGGGGCCAGGGCCGCGTCGTCCAGCATGTTGCGGATCGACAGGCGGGTGTCCTGCTTGTTGGCGATCGGATCGGGGCTGCCATCGGCGCGGGTCACCGCGTCGCGCATGTCCTGGCCGACTTCGAACCGGTGCGGGCCGAACATCAGCAGCGGCGTGCGCGCGGCATCGAAGATCCCGCGTCCGCCGGCGGCCGACAGGTCCCACAGGACATGATCAAAGGTGCGCGCCTGATGCGCGGTGCCCAGCGTATAATCGGCGCCGGCCGCAGTGATGCCGGCGTAGAAGGGATAGAAGCGCTGGCGGAACATGTCGGCGGCGGCGCTGTCGGCGGCGGTCCAGGTGTCCAGCACCAGCCCCAGGTCCGACCCGTCGGCGCGGGCCTGCGCCACGATCGCCGCGAAATCCACCCAGTCGCGGGAGAAATCGCTGTCATTGGCCAGGTTGCCCCGGCTGGTGCCGGAATGGGCCAGGTCGAGGATCAGGAACTTCTCGCCCGGCGCGTTGCGGATCAGCACATCGGCCAGCGCCGCGACCGAGGCGGTGACCGGATTGGCGGCGGTGACCGGTTCGATGGTGATCGGCCAGGGCTTGGTGCCGCCCTCCTGCTGGCGGATCACCTGCACGGCGCTGTCGTCGGTCACGGCCAGCGGCGCGGTCTGGCTGAAATTGTCGGCAAACATCCGGGCATCTTCCGACTGGCCGATCAGCCCGACGATATGGCCCACGCCGAAGCGGCTGGTGGTGCTGGCCTTGGCGCTTGCATGGCCCTCGACCCAGACCCGCGGGCGCAGCCAATGGGTGCTGCGCGCGGCACCGGGATAGGCGCCGGTCCAGCTGCCGCCCGCGGCGGTGGCCACGGGTTGGGCGGGATAGAGCACCGCGCCGGTGTCGGCGCGCAGGATCTCGGCCATGATGCGGGCGCCGTCGGGGGCATCGGTGCTGCCCGACAGCGGGATGTCGGCACTGTTGCCGCCGCGCGCCGCCCCGCTGTCGAACAGCGTCAGATCGCGCGAGAACTCGGCGATACTGGCGGTGGCGGCGGGTCCGGGCGAGGGGGCGGACGACATGGGGCTGGGCAGACCGATGGCAAGCGCGACCTGGATCATCATGGCAAGCAGGCTCCTTCTGTGGCAGCGCCGGGATCGGGCGGTCAGAGCGGAAAGGATGGCGGCCATGGGCAGGGGTCCTGATGCAAGGGGTTTCCCTTACTGGCAGCCCCCGCGCGCCGGGATCAAGGCGGATCCTCTCCCGGTTTCACGGCCCATCCGTCCCGCCCCGGCCTCCGGGAACGGCAAATGAAGGCTCAGGCTAGCTTGAGGGGCGGGGGCGTTGCGCCAGAGGCGCACCGAGCGTTCCTGCGCCAGAGGCGCACGCAGCGCACTCGCGCCAAAGGCGCACCAAGCGTGTGGGCATCGCCCCCCCCCGCACGCGGTCGCCCGGCCCCGGCCCTGCGGCCTCTTGCGTCATCTCGTCCCTGCTGTCTCCGCCCGCCGGCTTCGTATACTGCGCGCAGTACCAGTGAGTAAGGATTCCAGTTCATGCCCATCTTCAAGGCCGGCGAGAAGCTCGTGCTCTATGCCCATGTCCCCAAATGCGGGGGGTCGGCCGTGTCGTGGTACCTGACCGAACGCTTCGGACAGGTCGCCTTCCATGACAGCCGTCACACGCGGCATGATCCGCGCAGCCTGTGGTCGCGCACCTCGCCGCAGCACATCGACCACACCAGCCTGTCGCGGCTGTTTCCCGACGGGTTCTTCGACGCGATGTTCACCATCGTGCGGCACCCGGTGGCGCGGCTGGTCAGCGCCTATCACTTCCAGCTGGAGGTCGAGCAGAGCATCTCGACCCAGGTCAGCTTCTCGGACTGGCTGGAGGATCTGACCGACCGCCGCGCCGAGGATCCCTTCGTGCACGACAACCACGTCCGCCCGATGACCGAGATCGTCCCCGAGGGCGCCCAGGTCTTTCACATGGAACACGGGCTGGACGCGCTGGTGCCCTGGTTCGACGCGCTCACCGGCACCGCGGCCGCGCCGCGCGCCCTGCCCAAGATCAACGAGCGGGGCAATTACGCCAAGGTGGCGGTGGAACGGGCCAAGCCCACGGATTGGGACCTGGAACGGATCGCCGAGATCTATGCCGGGGATTTCAGCCGCTTCGGCTATGAGATCGGATCGAAGGCGCCCAAAAACCCGGCCCCGGTGCTGACCGCCGCCCAGATCGCCGAACGCGATGCGGCGCTGAAGGCGTTCAACAGCCCGATGGCCAAGTTCACCCGCAAGATCACCCGGCGTATCGGACGCTAAGACGTCCGTCAGGGAATATCGGACGCTAAGACGTCCGTCAGGGAATATCGGACGCTAAGACGTCCGTCATGAAGAGGGGACGCTAAGACGTCCGTCATGAGGGGCGGACGCTAGCTGCCCGTCGGGACACCCAGCCGCCGGTCAGCCGCCATAGGCGGTCATCCGGCGATCCCGCAGGTAGCGCCAGAGCGGCCGCAGCGTGGCCAGCAGCGCCCCGCCGGTCAGCGCCAGCAGCCCGGCCTCGACCAGCGGCGGCAGGGTCCAGGGCAGCAGCGGGCTGGCCAGCGCCAGCGCCGCGGTGAACAGCGCCAGCGCGATCAGGCAGGGGGCCTGCGGCGCCACCGCCATGCCGGCCCAGCGATGCACCAGCACCAGCGCCACGAGAAAGCCCAGGGCCTCGCCCAGAACCGCCACGCCCAGAACCGCCGGCAGGCCGGCGCCGCCGATCAGCAGCGCCCAGGCCACGGCGATGGCCAGCACCCGCGGCAGGTTCGACACCACGCCGTTCAGGGTCCGGGCGCGGGCCAGCGCCACCTGGCTCAGCCCCGAGCGCACCGCCCGCAGCAGCTCGACCACCGCCATCAGCAGCAGGAAATCCAGCACCGGCGCGTATTTCTCGCCCAGGGCCAGCAGCACCAGCGGCGGCCCGGCCAGCGCGATGCCCAGAGCCAGCACCGCCATCGCCAGCGCCGAGGCCTGCACCATCACCACCGCCATGCGGTTGAACTCGCCGTCATCGGCCTTGGCCGCCGACAGTTGCGGCAGCAGGAACTGGTGCACGGCGCGGGTCACCGCCCCCATCGGGGTCTGCACCAGCGACAGGGTCATGGAGAAGATCGCCAGCGTCGCCATGCCCAGCTCGCGCCCGACCACCAGCCGCTCGCCCTGGTAGATGATGAACAGCATCACCCCGTTGGCCAGCAGCGGCCAGCCGAAGCGCACCCCGCGCATCAGGATGTCGCGCCGGAAGGCCAGCGCATAGCGGCGCTCTTTCACCAGGTGGGTGAGCAGCAGGTACAGCAGCCATTGCGCCAGGATCGCCCCCAGCATCACCCGGTAGTCGCCGTACATCATGTACAGCGGCCAGATCGCCAGCACCGAGATCAGCGGCGGCAGCAGCTGGGTGGCGATGAACGGCCCATAGGCCATGCGCCGCTGCAGGCGGAAGACATCGAAATGCGCCAGCCCGTTCAGCACCGGCACCACCGCCAGCAGCTGGTAGGCCCAGGTGATCTGCGGCTGGCCCAGGAAGCGCGCCATCGGCGCCGCCAGCGCGAACAGCAGCGCCCCCGAGACGAAGCCGCGCAACAGCTGGAACCCCTGCAACGAGGCCTGGAAATCCGGATCGTCGCCGTCGTTGTCCTGGATGATCATCTGGTTCAGGCCCAGGTTCGACAGCAGCTGCATGATCGTGACCGAGATCATGAAGGTGGCCGCGATCCCGTAATCGGCCACGCTGATCAGCCGCGCGATCAGGATCGTGCGCAGGAACAGGATGACCGAGGTCATCACGTTGCCTGACAACAGCAGCACGATCTTCTTCACCATTACTCGACACCTGCGCCACTTCTACCGGACCGGGTATGACGGCAGCCGGGGGGGAATGGCAAATGATTCCCCCTTTGCAATCTTGTCACAGCGGCAATGACAGCCGATTTGTCGCTTTGCCCGGCACCGGGGCGCCTGTTAAACGCGCCCCCAACGCGTACCAGTTGAAAGTTCAATCCCATGACAGCGTCGTTGCATTCGCCCATTACCGAACTCTATGTCTCCGCCGAAAGCGCCCAGAAACTGAAGGTCGAGGCCGGCGAGATGCCGTCCTGGGATCTGACCGCCCGCCAGATCTGCGATCTGGAACTGCTGATGAACGGCGGCTTCAACCCGCTCAAGGGCTTCCTGGGCGAGGCAGACTACAACGGCGTCGTGGAAAACATGCGTCTGGCCGACGGCAGCCTCTGGCCGATGCCGATCACCCTGGATGTCAGCGAGAAATTCGCCGAAGGGATCGAACCCGGCCAGGACATCGCCCTGCGCGACCCCGAGGGCGTGATCCTGGCGATCCTGAACGTCTCCGACAAATACACCCCGAACAAGGCCCGCGAGGCCGAGAAGGTCTTCGGCGCCGATGACAGCGCCCACCCGGCGGTGAACTACCTGCACAATACCGCCGGCCCGGTCTACCTGGGCGGTCCGATCACCGGCCTGCAGGCGCCGATCCACTATGACTTCCGCGCCCGCCGCGACACGCCGAACGAATTGCGCGCCTATTTCCGCAAGATGGGCTGGCGCAAGATCGTCGCCTTCCAGACCCGCAACCCGCTGCACCGCGCGCACCAGGAACTGACCTTCCGCGCCGCCAAGGAAAGCCAGGCCAACCTGCTGATCCACCCGGTGGTGGGCATGACCAAACCCGGCGACGTGGACCATTTCACCCGCGTGCGCTGCTACGAGGCGGTGCTGGACAAATACCCGGCGGCCACCACCCACATGTCGCTGCTGCCGCTGGCCATGCGCATGGCCGGCCCGCGCGAGGCGGTCTGGCACGGTCTGATCCGCAAGAACCACGGCCTGACCCATTTCATCGTCGGTCGCGACCACGCCGGCCCCGGCAAGAACTCCGCCGGCGAGGATTTCTACGGCCCCTATGACGCCCAGGACATGTTCCGGGAATACCAGGACGAGATGGGCATCGAGATGGTGCCGTTCAAACACATGGTCTATGTGCAGGACCGCGCCCAGTACGAGCCCGCCGACGAGATCGCCGACAAGGACAACGTCACCATCCTGAACATCAGCGGCACCGAATTGCGCCGCCGCCTGTCCGAAGGCCTGGAGATCCCCGAGTGGTTCTCCTTCCCCGAAGTGGTGGCCGAGCTGCGCAAGACCAAGCCGCCGCGCGCCAAGCAGGGCTTCACCGTGTTCTTCACCGGCTTCTCGGGCTCGGGCAAATCCACCATCGCCAACGCGCTGATGGTCAAGCTGATGGAAATGGGCGGCCGCCCGACCACGCTTCTGGACGGCGACCTGGTGCGCAAGAACCTGTCGTCCGAGCTGGGCTTCAGCAAGGAACACCGCGACCTGAACATCCGCCGCATCGGCTATGTCGCCTCCGAGATCACCAAGAACGGCGGCATCGCCATCTGTGCCCCGATCGCGCCCTACGCCACCACCCGCCGCGCCGTGCGCGAGGAGATCGAACAGTTCGGCGCCTATGTGGAAGTGCATGTCGCCACCTCGATCGAGGAATGCGAACGCCGCGACCGCAAGGGGCTCTACAAGCTGGCCCGTGAAGGCAAGATCAAGGAGTTCACCGGCATCTCGGATCCCTACGACGTGCCCGAGAACCCCGAACTGCGCCTCGACACCGAAGGCACCGACGTGGATTTCTGCGCCCAGCAGGTGCTGCTGAAGCTGGAAAGCATGGGGCTGATCGGCTCGGAATCGTAAGACGGCCACAGGTCTGAAAGACAAGGAACCCCCCCCGCCGAGGCCATCGGCGGGGGGGTTTTCGTTTTGAGTGACGCCCCATGGGATATCCGGCATGTCACATTGTCGAGGCATCGAACCAACATCATGTTGGCAACCTCGGCGCTGACCACGGACCGAAGCAAGTGCCTCAAGGACCTCATTGCTGGGCGGCATAAAGATCAGGCACTGATGCCGAAAATGCCGCTCTCCTGCTTCAGCGGGATCATTCCTTCTGTGCACAATGCCTTGACCAGACCCGACCGGTTACCAAGGCCCTGAGCCTAGTCAGGCGATAGGATGGCTTGGATGAGCCATCTTTCCTACGCTCGAAGAAAAAATGGGGTTGACTTTCACTTTGCACGGTGGCCTCGGGTGCACCTTGACACAGGACATCTAAGACTTTTCAGCGACGAGTTTCGTCGTCGTTAGACATTGCCTCATCAGTCAATCTCGAGTGCAAGTCAAAGAGGACCATTGTGTCGCGCTCGTCGCTAGAACGGACCAATGAAGACACGGGTTTTTTCTCAGGCATTTCCCCAGTGAAATATTGAAATGCACCGGAAACCGCATCGGTTAAGTTTTCTGAGAAGTCTTCAAAGTACACACGGTGTGGAACTATTTCATTCATTTCGAAGTATTGTTGCCATTTCGTCTCTTCTGCCTGCAAATTGGCCAGATTATTTTTTATTGGACCAAGAGGGACTTGACCAACAACAGGGCTTTCGTATTTCGCCCCTGCTTCGCGGTGCCAAATATTGTACTCGTTTGCTTTCCACAACGAATAGGCTTGGGCGACCTTATCCTTCCTCTCAATATGGACAAACTTTACTTCAGGGAATATCTCCCGAAAATGGTTGCCAGTCCAGTTGACTACGGTGGCGAAGTCAATCCAGTTTGTCTTGAAAGCCAGTACTCCAGACGTTTCCTGTCCGTAGTATTGGTTCAAATAGTCAACAAGAGAGCTTGGTTTAAACTTTTCAGACAGGTCTTTCATTGAAGAACGAGGATTGAATATTTCTCGAATTGGCCGACCCGAAAGCCCACAACTGGTTAACGCCGATACAAAAGCAGTGCTACCGACTCTAGCAGTCATTGATATTACCGCCGTTCTATCATATGCTCTATTAACCTCGAGGCCGAGTTTGTGAAATATTTCGTCGAGTTCAGACATTTGACACCTTGTGCTTTTGTGCTTTTGTAACGTCAGACTTAAAGTCAGGCAACGGCTTTGGAGGCAAGTCGGGCTAATCTGCTCCCCTAGTAGTCCGCGTTTATTGATTAGCTCTGTTCAGGTGTGTGATGTGCTATCCAACGCGCCCTCGGTCGTTGTCAGAGTTTCCGCCCTTCTGCACTGCTCCCCAAGCTTGGACCGCCGGAAGCTGGATTTTTTCGGCTCCTTCACGATGACGGGCTGGTGACGCCATCGGGACAATGTATGGCGATCGGGAAGTTATATCCGATCGCACTGTGGGGTCTGTCCTCGTTGTAGTGTCTATGCCAATCCTCGAGCTTTTCGCGGGCATCCGCAAGACTCATGAACCAGTGCGCGTTCAGGCATTCCGCTCGGAACCGGCCATTGAACGCCTCGATGAAGGCGTTGTCCGTCGGCTTGCCCGGTCGTGAGAAGTCGAGCGTGACACTGCGCTGATAGGCCCAGAGGTCCATGTCGCGCGAGATAACTTCTGCGCTCATACCGATTGTGCCTCCCTGCCCGAGATGCGGCCTGCCGCCAACAGATGGCCAAAGTACCCCCGCACGCCCAGCTGCTTAATCTTGGTGGCTAGTGTTGGATCCTGACTGAGAACGGTTGCCGGATCCAGACCTGGGCCAGGCGCACGGTTTTCGGCGGCGCCAAAGGCCATGAAGTGTGCAAGCGGTGTCGTGATCTGAGCGGTTCTGACCGCCTTCTCGATGTCACCGTATCTGGAAAGGTAGAATTGGCTGTCAAAAAACTCCAAAGGCTCTTTGCCCTGAGGCAGCCCGATTTCCAGGTAATGCCACAGCATCGTACTGCGCTTGCTGCGCGGCAGAGCACGCAGGCGAAAACCCTCTAGATACTTTGCCTGATCGAAATAGTAGCGGCTGACGAAGAATTCACTGGGGTCGTAAAGCTGCGCACTGCCCTCATGTATGTAGTGATCGACCGCACTTTTGTACCGTCCACCATCCACGGCGGACTTCGCATCGGGATATCTCTTGAGATAGTAATCCGCATCGAAAAGATCGTGAAAGGCCCGTTCCAGAAGCTCGTCAGGCAACCGCAGTCCGTTCATGAGACCGGGCCTGTGTTCCCGCAACCACGTATTGAAGCAATATCCCCCTTCGGTCACATAAGGATCCGGAAAGGCTTCCTGCAGATCGTCGTGGAGGCGATACAGCTTCCGGGCCTCGGCAGGGATGGCTTCTCCGTTGTCGAAGAAATCGTAGGCCGGGGGGACCGCTGCCAGATACTTTTGTCCACGCCGGGCGATGGCTTCCTCGTAATGGCGCTCGATTTCCGCCATTGCTCCACCGGAGGGATCAAATATCTCTCGAACGCGGCGATGGGTGCCCGTGGGACCCGTTCCCGAGAAGTGATAGGTGATCAGGGGCCAACCATCGACCTGGAAGGAGCGTTCGTTGCCGGCCTCTTTCTGGGTTATCTCGCGGCCGCCAATGTTCCAGCTCGCCACATCCAGATTGGGGCAGCGAAGGATTTTTACACCTTCGAATGCAGCAGGCACCAGATCCATCCAGCGTTGATCTGTGAACAGGCCGATAACCTTGTCATCGAAGCAGTATTTGTCCAGTCGATCTCCCCACCATTTGGCGAGCGCACGGCCATTTTCATCAGGACGCACGAAAAGATGGCCGAGATTATAGATACCGTGTTCCGTGACCGACATTTCGGTCATCTGAACACCGATGTCGGTGGTCTCCACACTCAAGATGTGCGGCACCAACCCGATCGAAGCCTCTTCAAGATATTTATCGACAGCCGCCAAGTCATTGTAAACGTAGACGTCTGGATCAAGATATACAAACAGGTCCGCGTCGGGCTCCTCGCGCATCAGGCGTTGCAACGCACGGCCCTTAACACCGGTGCACAACTCCATAATGTTATGCTGGAATACCCAGCCCGCATCATAACCCAGATCACGCGGCAGCCACATCCGGTCGAACCCCTGTTCAAGCGGGTCACAATCGCCGGCAGGCTCATCACAAAGGCACAGCGTTACCGAGGTATTGGGAGAATTCCGGTGGATACTATCGGCAAGGACCCGGGCCTTGGCATAATAGTTCAATGCACAACTGGTATAGACTGCAATCTTCATTTTACGTGTCCGTTTGATCGCAGGCCAACAAGCTGCGCAGATGTTCGTTTTCGGCTTTCAACAGAGCCACCTCGCGCCCCTGCCGGAGCGTTTTCTGGCTCTCGCCGTGACCGCCGCTGTTCGGAGATGTGGTGGTATGCGGGACTGCGCTTTGCATCTGCATCCGTGCTGAACCGCTGCCGGAAATCGCATTGGTGACGAAGAGATCATGGAGGAACAGCGTTATGTCGCGCACCCACGGTCGTCGGTCGGTCATGGTAATTGTATTGGAGTCATCCGTACGCGCCGAAATCATGCAAAACACGTCCTCATAGATCAGCATCGGCGGCAAATCCGGGGCGCAGAGCAACGCAAGATAGATCGTGTAGTCCTCGCTGAGATCATGCCGCAGCGGGATGTCGCGCAGACGCTCCTGGATCCAACTGCGGGGGGCGATCAAGGCACAGACAGGAAGTTGGTTGGAGCCCTTGAACATATAGCGGATATTGTCACTGTAGTAGGTTTTGACAGGCGTCGAGCTTTCAAGAATCCATCGTTTCGAACCGGTCTCCTTCCAAGTCTCGTTGCGCACTTGCGAAGACATGACCAGCAATGGATCCTGATCGAGGAAGCGCGCGGACGAAATCACCTTGAGGGCATCCAGATCGACAAAATCGTCGTCATCCACGATGGCGACATAGTCTTTTCCTGCCGCCATGATGCCACCCATCAGGTTGTCGACCCGGCTGTAGGGGTAGCGGCCTTCGTTGCATTGCAACACGATGTCCAACTCTGGAAATTCCTGCTGCAGATCGGTGTGGGCTGTCTGAGCCTGATCGGCATCCACATCGGTGGTGATGACCACCTCCAAATCAATATCCAGATCCTGGCGCGCCCGGGTTAGCGTGCTGAGCATCCGCCGCAGCAAATGCGAGCGCTTGAACCGACTGCGCGTGACCACCGAAAGGGACATTTTCCTGCAGGCAGGGGCCACTGCGCGACGGATCAGTTCACTCAGGGGCTCCACCGGACGCGCGAGCGCCTTTTCCCGGGCGGACTTGGGGCGGGTGTCCTGATCGGGTTTGATCTCGGGCGCAACCAGCGGGATGCTCGACATCAGAGAAGGAATGGTTTCGTCAGGAAGGCGGTGGCTGAATGCTGTACTCAGCATGGCCTCGCATTTGCTATGGTCGCGTCCTCGCTCACCTCCATTGATGCCGATTGCCATCTCCGGACGGAAAACCGAGACACGGCCTTCAAGATAGCCTTCAAGAATACACCACAGCGCAAAGTAGTCCGGATGCATAGCAATCCCTTGCCACTCCGACTGCCTGTCCCGAAGGAAATCGGCGTTCAAAATGAACAGCTCCAGTCCACAGTCCACAATCGGTTGCGCGATGCTAAGAGAGAACATTCGCGGAGCCGCTGACGGATAGACCACACTGGCAGTCATGCCATTGGTGCATTTGCCTGTACTCGCCAGCACAGCCCAGTCTGCAGGTCCGGCGGCATTGGAACAGGCCCTTTCCAATCGTGTGGGCAGTTCGTCGTCAAAAACGCAGGCCTCGTTGAGCGATACGGCAACGGCGGTGATACTGTCATCCGAGAGAGCTTGGTTCAGAAGAACCCAGAAGGCATTTTTACCCTTCGCTTTTCCGCAGTAATTCATTTTGTCAAAGGCTGCAAAAGCGACCTGAAAAGGAGCGAAATCATCCGGCTCAGTAAAAATGAAAGCAACCTTGGAAGATCCACTTGAAAAGCTGTAAAGCTGCAAAACTCATCCTTTCCCTAGCAAGGAATTTTTCGTACTTTGCAGGAGGCCAGATCCGCCTCCGAACGTTCATCCACCCGCGACCGAAGCGCTCTGTGTGTGTATGGTTTTGTTGCAGGTTGAACAACCGTCTGCTGCAGGGTGCTTCACTTCGTGCAGCGGATGCGACGGCCCCGCGCAACCACGTCCGGGGCTGTGTTTCTGCCGGCACTTGATGGAAGGTTTCTTCCCGGTGACCTGAGACCCGTTTCCTCTCCCGGCCAGGGAAACTCGGCGGAAAACTCCAGCTTCAAACGACCCAGTTTTCAAGGGACCGAGCAACTCAACGCCCGCGGCGTTTCCCTTTCACATCCGCAAGTGGTTCAGCATGTACCCGACCCGGGCCGCCGCCCGTTCTGCCGATACTTTTCCATCAGTATCAATATCTTGAGATTCAGTTGCTTGAATCCCTGCGAGAATGCTTGCCACTGCCCTAGCTTCCGCCCCCGCCCTGTCACCCCCGATAAGGTGCACTTATCGCGCCCCGCCCCACCCCCCCCTTCCGGGATTGTCGTGGCGCTTGGGGCGCGCTGCGCTAGACTGAAGCCCTATTGCGGAGGTTTTCTCATGTCCCGTTTGATCCCCCCTGCCCTGCGTGCCGCCCTGGGCGCGCTTCTGACCGTGGCGACCATGCTGCCGGCGGCTGCGACCGGTCCGGTGCAAACTTCGGAAAATGCAGGATATTCCCCTCCTGCCGCGGCGGTCCCGCTTAAGGCTTTCTTCACCCGCACCCCCGAGGTTGCCCTGCCATGGGGGCACCGCGCCGCTCCGTCCTGTGACGGGCCGGCGGTCAAGGGGTGTCTGAACGTGTCCAACTCCACGATCCTCAAGGTCGACAGCGTCGAAGCGCTGAACGCGGCCCTGGCCAAGGCCTCGGGCGGGGAAACCTTCCTGCTGGCGCCGGGCGATTACGGCCGCCTGAACCTGACCGGCAAGGCCGCCACCAATCTGACCTTCAAGGCCGAAAGCCCGGGCAGCGCCAGCTTCAGCGGCGGCATGCTGCGGGGCGTGCAAGGCGTGACCTTCGAGGATGTGACCTTCGACTACACCTTCCAGGCCGGCGACACGCTGAAAACCGAAATGCTGTCGGTCCGCAACAGCAGCGACATCATCTTCCGCCAGGTGCTGCTGACCGGGGACATGGCCTCGGGCACCGGCAAGGCCAATTTCGACGATCACTTCACCGGTTTCGGCCTGCGCGCCCGCGACAGCCAGAACATCGTGATCGAGGACAGCGAGGTCACCGGCTTCTGGAAGGGCATCTACCTGGCGCGGGTGGATGGGGCGCAACTGCTGCGCACCGAGTTGCACGAGATCCGCTCGGATGCGCTCAACCTGATCGACACCCGCGACGTGCTGGTGGAAGACAACCAGTTCCACTCGATCCGCCGGTCGATGCAGTCGGGCGACCACGCCGACATGATCCAGGTCTGGAGCGGTCAGGACGATCCCGCCCGCAAGCCCGGCAACATGGTCATCCGCAACAATTATTTCGACATCGCCGACGGCGACCGCAGCCAGATGATCTATATGGACAACAGCCGCGCGTCGAACCGCGATGCGGATCCGGCGATCTTCTACAGCAACATCCTGATCGAGAACAACGTGATCATCTCGGGCACGGTGTCGGGGATCAAGCTGGGCGCGGTGGATGCGGCGGTGATCCGCAACAACATCCTGGTCTACAGCGAAGCCCCCGATGCCGACACCGCCAAGGGCGCCGGCGACCCGCGCATCCGGGTGGCGCCGCATTCCACCAACGTGGTGATCTCGGACAACATCACCTACGACGTGAAGGGCTATTCCGGGCAGGCCGACTGGTCGGTCTCGGGCAACGTGAAGGCGCAAAGCGCGCGGCCGGGGGCGCCGGGCTATGTCGGGGGGATCCTCAGCCCGATCTCCCATGACCCGGCCGAGGGCACCCCGGTGGATGCCACGCTGCTGGCCTTTGACAGCGGCACCGGCCTGCTCAGCATGCTGGAAGACGGCACCATGCAGGCGCTGCTGCTGCCCGCGGCGGCGCTCACCCCGATGGGCGGTGGCGGCACCGGGCTGGACCTGGGCACCGCGGTGGTCGAAACCCCGGCCTCGGCGGTGGCACCGCTGGGCGGCGGCACCGGCTTCCGGCTTGACGCCGGCCTGCGGCTGGAGACGGGGCAGGACCGGGGCGTGGTGTTCCTGCTCAAGGGGGTGTTGATGGTCTCGGTCACCGATCAGGGCGGCCTGGAGGCGGTTCTCACCACCGCCACGGGCGACAGCGCGCGGGTGCAGACCCCCGGCCCCCTGGGCGACGGCGGCTGGCACGACGTCTCGCTGACCTATGACGGCGCCGCCGGGGGGGGCGGGCTGACCCTGACGCTGGACGGGGTGCTGCAGGACACCGTCGCGCTGGAGGGCGCCCTGCCCGAGATGCCCCGCAAGGGGCTGATGCTGGGCTCGCCCTGGCACGCGGATGCCCAGGGCGGGCTGCGCCACCTGTCGCTGACCGGTCTGGTGGAACATTCCGATCCGATCCTCAGCCCGGCCCCGGTGCCGCCGGTGTTCCCGCCCGAGATCGACAGCGCCACGCTGCTGGCGCAGGCGGTGATGGCCGAGGGCTTCGACTTCCTGGAGGATCCGGCGCTGGCGGCCAACCTGATGGGCGATGCCCGGCTGACCGGCACCGAGGGCGACGGCCAGCTGAGCCTCGGCACCGGCGGCGCCCTGCACCTGCCCGGCCTGCCCGGCGACCTGCACAGCCAACATCTGGCCGCCGAGATCCTGTTCCAGGTGGACCTGGACGTCACCGAGCGCAGCACCCTGCTGTCCAGCCACCGGCGCTTCGAGGCGGAACTGGTGGGCGACCGGCTGAAACTCACCGCCAGCACCGCCGAGGGCGGCACCGCCTCGGTCACCAGCGGGCGCCTGACCGACCTGCAGGCCGACGGCCCGCACCGCCTGACGCTGGAGCTTGACGCCCGCGCCGACCTGCTGACGGCGCATCTGGACGGGCAGCTTGTGCTGGCCGAGACCGGCATCGACTTCGACCTCGCCGCCAGCACCGCGCGGGAACGCGGCTGGCACATGGGCAACCGCTGGAGCGATGCGGC